>CALKWS010000046.1 GCA_938004115.1 uncultured Ruaniaceae bacterium | reverse complement strand
AGCCCTCAGGTGCGGCTGTGCCCGTCAGGTGCGGATGTGCCCGTCACCCTCCACGATCCAGGTGGTGGTGGTCAGTTCGGCCAGCCCCATCGGTCCGCGGGCGTGCAACTTCTGGGTCGAGATGCCGATCTCGGCTCCCAAGCCGAGCTGCCCGCCGTCGGTGAACCGGGTGGAGGCGTTGACCATCACCGCCGCCGAGTCCACCTCCGCGGTGAACCGTTGCACACTGCGAGTGTCGGTGGTGCAGATGGCCTCGGTGTGCCCGGAGGAGTAGGTACGGATGTGGTCCAGCGCCTGGTCCAGGTCCGCGACCACCCGGACCGCCAGGTCCATGCTCAGGTACTCCGCGTGCCAGTCCTCCTCGGTGGCCTCGGCCACCGCCACACCCGTGGGCGCCAGTTCCTGGGTGCGTTCGTCCCCGTGGATCCGAACGCCGGCCTCGCCCAGCGCCTGCAGCGCTGCAGGCAGGAAGCCGGTGGCGATGTCGGCGTGCACCAGCAGCGTCTCGGCCGCGTTGCACACCCCCACCCGTTGGGTCTTGGAGTTCAGCAGCAGCGCCAGGGCCTGCTCCACGTCGGCCGCGGCGTCGACGTACAGGTGGCAGTTCCCCACCCCGGTCTCGATCACCGGCACGGTGGACTGGGCCACCACGGTCTGGATCAGGCCCGCCCCGCCCCTGGGGATCAGGACGTCTACCAGGCCCCGGGCCCGCATCAGGGCCTGGGCGCCGGCGCGGCCGTAGGCGTCGATGGACTGCACCAGATCGGCGGGCAGACCGACGTCCCGCAGCGCCTGCCCGAGCACTGCCACGATCTCCTGGTTGGAGTCCGCGGCGGCCGATCCTCCACGCAGCACCACCGCGTTCCCGCTCTTCAGGGCCAGGCCCGCGGCATCGACCGTCACGTTCGGGCGCGCCTCGTAGATCATGCCCACCACACCCATGGGCACACGTACCTGCCGCACCCGCAGACCGTTGGGCAGCGTGGACCCGTGCAGCACCTCACCCACCGGGTCCGGCAGCGCGGCCAGATCGCGCAGCGCGCCGGCGATCTGTTCGATCCGGGCGGGGTCCAGCGTGAGCCGGTCCACCAGTCCCGGGCTCATTCCGTCCGCCTGGGCGCGGGCCACGTCGCGGGCGTTGGCGGTCACGATGCGCTCGCTGGCGGCCACCAGTGTGTCCGCCATCCGGTGCAGTGCGCCGTCCTTGGTGGCCCGGGTGGCCCGGGCCAGGGAACGCGCGGCGACCTTCGCCCGCCGGGCCACGTCGGTTACTGCTGCGGATACGTCCTGGGTGGACTGCGCCGTCGTCTCGGTCATAGCACACACCTTAAGCCCGCTTCGCGGGGTGCGGGACGGGTGCTGCGCGCCCCCGCGCTGACCGCCTCCCCGGGCGGGGGGTGCTGTTGCCATGTCGTACCGGCGGTGCCGTGCCTTGCCCGGCTGGCGGCGCCGCCCACGACCGCGATCACCGGGCGGCGGCAGCGGTGCGCTGGGTGCTGCGCGCGCGTGCGGCCGGGACCGCCGGGGTGTGCGGGGTACGTAGTCCCAGGTCGGTGAGGGCGGGCACGAGGTCGCCGGCCAGGGCGGCCACGTCGGTGGGCACCGAGGCCGGCACCACGGTGAACCCGTCGGCGGCCCCGGCCTGCACCCAGGCGTTCCACAGGGTGGCAAGGTCGCCGGCGGTGCCGATCACGCGCAGGGCCGGTAGTCCCTCGGGCAACTCCAGGGAGGACAGCAGGTCCCATCGCGCCTGGGCACTGGGACGGTCCGCGGAGAGCACCGCGTGAACGTCCACCAGCACCTTGACGTCCTCGGGGGCCCGGCCCCATTCGACGGCGGCGTCGCGGATCGCCGAGCGCGCGGCCCGGGCCTCCTCCAGCGTTGCCACCGAGATCCGCGCGACGTCGGCCCGGGCGGCGGCCAGCTCGGCGTCCACGCCCGTGCGCACCGGCACCACCACCGCGGGCCGGACGGTGGGGGTGGCGGCGTTTCGCTGCGAGGTGGTGGTCTTCAGCGTGGTGGCCCGCAGGACGGCGTCGACGCTGCGGGCCCCGGCCCCCTGCGCGGTGGTTCCGAGGGGAAGCTGCCATCCGGCGCGCTGACCGGTCGCCCGGTGGACCGAGGCGATCGCTCCGGCGACGTGCTCGGGGCGGGCGGTGGCCAGGGGTACCGCTGCGGCCACGGCCGCGCGGGTGGTGTGCCGGGAGAGCCTGGAGGCGGCCAGGGCGCCGTCCAGCCAGGCGTCCCGGCGGCGGTGCCCGCCCAGGCGGAAGGTCTCATCCAGGGCGATGAGATCCACGCCGCCGCGGTCGGCCAGGGAGGCCAACCCGGCGAGCCGGCCCATGATGAACTGTTCGGTCTCGGAGTTTCGCTCGCGCTGCCACTCACGAGGGGCGCCGGCGTTGGACAGGTCCACGCCGATCAGGGAGAAGGGCGCGGTCAGGGGGGTGGGGACGACGGTCACAGCGGTGCTCACTTTCGTGCACAGAAGAAATCACTCCATGACCCCAGCCGCGGGGCACGTCCGGTGTGTCACGCACCGGACCCGCGTGCTCGCCGAGCAACTGGGGGGTGGCGCCAAGGGGCCCGGTCGGGCCGAGGCTGCCGGTCGAGGTGTCGGTTCAGGCCGACATGGAGCAGCAACACATGGAACACATCACACAGGAGACGACGCGTCGCTGGTACGCAGGGGTCCTGGTGGTGTTCATCAGTGTGTCTTGTCCTTCTGGTTGGCACCGCGTGGGCGGTGATGCGCTTGCCGCCGGCCGGTTGGCCGGGGCCTGGTCGTTTCCCGGGGCACCCCACTGCGCGGGGGTTGCCGGTCAGCGAGCCGGGGCTTGGCGCTGACGCTCTGGACCGACTATGAGGTTATGGGTGCCGCCGAGGCGAAGTCAACTACCCGCTGCGCCGGTGCACGCGGTGCGGTCACGGCGGGCACCCCGGGGCGCATCGGCCGCGATCGCAGGTCACCGAGATCGCAGGTCACCGAGGACCTTCCCCGGCATATCAGCGGTCGTGGTGCAGGACCACCAGGTCGTCGCGGTGGACCACCGCACGCGCGCTGTCCGGACCGAACTGCCGCCGCAGTTCCGCCGAGGTCCGGCCCAGCCGTTCGGGTAGTTCCTCCGCGCTGTAGGCCGCCAGGCCGCGGGCCACCACCCGTCCGCCCGGGTCGAGCACGTCGATCGGTTCGCCGGCGTCGAATTCCCCGGAGACGCTGGTCACACCGGCTGCGAGGAGCGACTTCTTGCCCACGGTGATGGCGCGGACCGCCCCGTCGTCCACCTGGACCGCCCCGCTGGTGTGGGCGGCGTGAGCGAGCCACAACCTGCGTGCGCTGACCCGCCGGGCGGCGGGCTCGAACCAGGTGCCCACGTCGGCGCCGGCCAGGACGGCCCCGGCGTTCTCCGCGGAGGTCACCACCACCGGGATACCCGCGCCGGAGGCGATCGCGGCGGAGTCGAGCTTGGAGACCATCCCGCCGGTGCCCACCCCGGTGCTGCGGGCGGTCACCTCGATCCCCTGCAGATCCTGCTGGCTGTCGACGCGGGCGATCCTCCGGGCGTCCGGATGCCGCGGGGAGCGGTCGTACAGGGCATCGACGTCGGTGAGCAGCACCAGCGCGTCGGCCTTGGTCAGGTGGGACACCAGGGCGGCGAGCCGGTCGTTGTCGCCGAACTTGATCTCCTGGGTGGCGACCGCGTCGTTCTCGTTGACGATCGGCAGCACACCGAGGGCGAGCAGACGCTCCAGGTTGCGCTGCACGTTGCGGTGGTGGGCCCGGCGGATCACGTCCTCCACGGTGAGCAGCACCTGACCCACGGTGATGTCGTGGGCGCCGAAGGCGCGGGTGTAGTGGGCCATCAGCAGGCCCTGACCGACGCTGGCGGCGGCCTGGGCGGTGGCCAGATCCTGGGGCCGGGCGCTCAGGCCCAGCACCCCCAGTGCCGAGGCGATCGCACCGGAGGAGACCAGCACCACCTGTCCCCCGCCGGCACGCCGGGCGGCCAGCACCTCCACCAGTGCGTTGAGTTTGTGCACATCGAGTCGCCCGCCGGTATCGGTCAGCGAGGAGGACCCGATCTTGACGACCACGCGCCGCGCCCTGGTGGTGTCGGCCAGGGCGGCGCGGTCGGTCACTGCGGTGGTCACGGCATCATTCTGGCGCACCCGAGCGGTAGCGCCTCACTCCCGGTCGGTCCAGACCTCGTCCTGCAGTTCCTGCCTGGCTGCGGCCTTGGCGTCCATCCGGTCGTAGTACTCCTGGCGCCGCTCGGCGCGCGTCGGCCGGCTGCGGTCGTCCAGCCGCGCATCGGTACCGCGGGCGCCGAGTAGTTCCGGACCCGTCATCATCGTCGGTTCCCAGTCGAAGATCACCCCGTCGGGCCCGTCTCCGATCACCACTTCCGCACCGGGACTCGCGCCTGCCTTGAACAGCGCCTCCTCGACGCCCAGGCGCGCCAGCCGGTCGGCGAGGAAGCCCACCGCCTCGTCGTTGCCGAAGTCGGTCTGGTTCACCCAGCGTTCCGGTTTCTCCCCGGTGACCAGGAAGTACTCCCGGTCGGTGTGCCGGCGGGTGACGGTGAAGGGCGCCTCCCCCGCTGCCGCCGGTCGTAGCACGGTGCGGGTGGGCGCTGCGGGCGGGGACTGCTCACGGGCACGCTGCACGATGCCGGCCAGTGCGAAGGACAGTTCCCGCAGGCCGGTGCGGGCGACCGCGGAGATCTCGTACACCTCCAGGCCGCGCGCTTCCAGGTCCGGACGCACCAGATCGGCCAGCTCCCGTGCCTCGGGGACGTCGACCTTGTTCAGCACCACCAGGCGGGGACGGTCCGACAGCGGCACCCGCCCGCCCTCGATCTCGAGGTCAGCGCTGTAGGCGGCCAATTCCGCCTCGATCACGTCCAGGTCGCTGATCGGGTCGCGGCCGGGTTCGAGGGTGGCGCAGTCCAGCACGTGCACGATCACCGCGCAGCGTTCGATGTGCCTCAGGAACTCCAGGCCCAGGCCCTTGCCCTGGGAGGCGCCCGGGATGAGCCCGGGGACGTCGGCCATGGTGAACCGGTGCTCCCCTGCCTGGACCACCCCCAGGTTCGGCACCAGGGTGGTGAAGGGGTAGTCGGCGATCTTGGGCCGTGCAGCACTCATCGCGGCGATCAGCGACGACTTCCCGGCGGAGGGGAACCCGACCAGGGCCACGTCGGCCACGGTCTTCAGTTCCAGGACCAGGTCCCGTTCCTGGCCCGGTTCCCCGAGCAGGGCGAATCCGGGGGCCTTGCGCCGCGGTGAGGCCAGGGCGGCGTTGCCGAGGCCGCCGCGCCCGCCTGCGGCGGCGACGAACCGGGTGCCCGCGCCCACCAGGTCGGCCACGACCTGCCCGTCGGTGGTCTTCACCACGGTGCCGTCGGGGACGGCCAGTACCAGGTCGGCGCCGTTCTTGCCGGTGCGGTTGCCGCCCATGCCCTGGGTGCCGCTGGTGGCGCGGCGGTGCGGTGAGTGGTGGTAGTCCAGCAGCGTGGTCACCTGGGGGTCGACCTGCAGGATCACGTCCCCGCCCGCGCCGCCGTTACCGCCGTCGGGACCGCCCAGCGGTTTGAACTTCTCGCGGTGGACCGACGCGGCCCCGTGGCCACCGTTGCCCCCGCGTGCGTGCAGCACCACCCGGTCGACGAAGTCCGCCATGACACCTCCAGGTGCTGAGTCGTGGGAGCCGGTGGCCGGGCCGCCCGGCGCGGCCGGAGTGCCTAGGGACCCGGTCCGATGCCGCGATGGCCAGGTTCGCCACCGGGCTGTGGAATGAGCAACGGGGGCGCTCCGACGTGCTGCCGGTGCGCCCCCGTGACGGAGTCTGCTCAGGCGTCGGCAAGGACGATGTCGACGACCTTGCGTCCGCGGCGGGTACCGAACTGCACCTCGCCCGCGGCCAGCGCGTACAGGGAGTCGTCCCCGGCGCGACGCACGTTGTTGCCGGGGTGGAACTTGGTGCCGCGCTGCCGGACCAGGATCTCACCGGCCTTGACGGTCTGCCCGCCGAACCGCTTGACCCCGAGCCGTTGCGCGTTGGAGTCGCGGCCGTTGCGGGAGGAGCTTGCGCCCTTCTTGGTTGCCATGACCTACCTGCTTTCCTTAAGCGATACCGGTGACCTTCAGGCGGGTCAACTGCTGGCGGTGACCGGCCCGACGGCGGTAACGAGTCTTGTTCTTGTACTTGCCGATGGTGATCTTCGGACCCTTCTCGTCCTGGACGATCTCCGCGGACACGGTGACCTTGGCGAGCTTCTCCGCGTCGGTGGTCACCTCGTTGCCGTCCACCACCAGCACCGGGGTGAGCTCGACGGCGTCGCCCACGTCACCGGAGAGCCGGTCCACGACGACGATGTCACCGACGGACACCTTCTCCTGCCGGCCACCGGCCTTGACGATCGCGTACACCACGTTCTGCTCATTCCTGTCTGGACAACATCTGCGGCTCCTCCCCGCAGCGAGGCACCGGATCACGGTGCCCGCGGAACCAGACCTGGTCACGCCCGCGCAGGAGGGGAGACGGCGCACGTAGCGCCGACGCTTAAGGTTACGCGAGTGTCCCCTCACGGAGCAAACTCACCCCTTGTGATCTGGACCTCTCCGCCGCCGATACGCTGGGCCGGCGATGACTGAGAGCCGAGGCGTTCCGGAGCCGCTGTTACCGGCACACTACCCGCGTACCGCGACCCAGTTGTTGTTGGCCCAGGACGCACCGTTCGAGTTCTCCCGCACGCAGGTGACGGCGGCCCGGCTGGCGATCATCGAGCTGATCGAGTTCCTCCCGGCGGCCCAGCACGAGGTGCGGGCGCAGTTCGAGCGCCTGGATCGTCAGTTGGAGCAGTTCGAGGGCAATCTGCGGCACTGGACCTTCGACGGCGCGGAGTTCGGCTCGATCCGGGCGAAGCCGCCCCTCGGCCAGGAGTGGGTGGAGCCGGGCGCACCGGTCGCCAGGGTGCCGGTGCCCCGACGTCATGCCGAGGAGCCGGTGTTCGGCTTCGCCCCGGCGTACGCCGAGGTGCTGGCCGATCTGGCCGGCACGGTCCACGCGATGAGTATGTCCAGCGCACGCCGGACCGGGCTCATGCAGGCGTTGTACCTGGCCGGGCGCGCCGCCCACGGCGCCCAGCGGGCCCGGCACCTGACCGCGATGTTCAGTGCCGCGGTCTGGGACTTCGAGCGCCCCGCGATGCCGGCACTGCCCTCGGCGGCCGGGCGGATCGAGTTGCGCCCCTCCCCGCGCGCGGTGCCGCAGACCAGATGGGCCCGGTTCGCCCGGCTGCTGTTCACCCGGGGCCGGGTGGAGGTGACCACGGCCGACGGCCACGAGGTGATCGGGGTGCCGGAGCCGATCGCCTATCTGATGCATGTGGCACCGCCTCGCCCGACCACCACCGAGTACCTGGCGGATCCGGCCGAACGATACGCGCCGGTGCCGCGGTTCGATGACCTGGGTGCCGTGCACTTCTGCACGCAGTCTGGGTACTCCATGGGCGCGGTCGCCGTGGCCGACTGGCTCGCCCAACCCGATCTCCTGGTGCGGCAACCGGCGCTCACCGGCGCGGAGGTGACCGAACTGAGCCAGCACGCGAACGTGGTCTGGGCCTTGGAGGCGAGCGGCATCGTCGCCGGTGCCGCCGTCCTCGACGTTCCGATCCGCCGCGGCGTGGCCCACCCTCCACCGCTCAGTCTCCCCGCACCGGCGACGACGAGGCCGCAGTGGTGGCCTGCGCGACTGCGCAAAGGCGCATCGAGCGACGACGCCAGTCCCGCTGCAGGCCGTCGGGAGGATCGACCCACCGGCGGGCCGGCTGACGACGAGCCCGCTGGTGGCAGGCGTACACCCGTTCCGGCGGACCCCCTCCCGGCAGTGCGGATGCTCCGCCCGGCGCCGCACCTGCTCCCGCGCCGGGGCCTGGCGGCCACTCGCAAGCACGCCATCGGCCGGCGCACCAAGCGGCAGTTCGAGGTGGGACCGGCCTCACCGCTGCAGCCGTGGCTGCAGCGGTTGGCTCCGATCGCCGTCGCCTGGGGCGCTGCGGATCTGGCGCTGTCCGACCAGTCCGGCTGGTTCACCTGGATCGTGGTCGGCCTGGCCCTGCTGGCCGCAGCCGAGCCCTGGGTGTGGTGGGTCGGACACTGGCTGGTGGACCGGGACTGGCGCACGATGGTGGCGGTCTACCACCCCGGCGCGTCGGAGCACGCGAGCAAGCAGTTCGCCCAGCGCGCCGAACTCCGGTTCGACGGGGCGAACATCGGGGTTCGCGGGGCCTCCGGGCACGAGGTGTGGATCGCCGGCAGTTCCGATGAGGACCTGGGGGCGGTCGCCCTGGTGCGCCTTCATCACAAGGACACCACCTGGGGCTTCGCGTTCGCCGACCGTGCGGGACGCTGGCGGGTGGTGCTACCGGCTGCCGAGTGGGCCCCGGGTGGTGACCTGAGCGGCCTGGCGGCCTTCGCCGGGGCCGCGGGTCTGTCCCTGGTCGATCTGCACGCCGAGCCGGGATCCTTCGAGGACGACCCGTTCACCGGGCGCGGCAGCGAACGGTTGCGCCGCTCTCGCGGTCCGCGCACCCGCGCCATGATCTGGCTGACGTGCTGGGCGGTGGGCATGTTCGTGCTCACCGTGGCCGCTCCGGGGTCAGCGCAGGTCGGCTTCCTCCTGGCCGTGGCCACGCTCGCCGGGGGTCCGGTGCTCCTGCGGTGGGCGATTCGCCGGTGGTGGCGCGGCGGCGCATAGCCGGTTCGGCGGCGCCGCCGCGCCGGCCCGGCTCACCCCTGCCCGGTGCCGACCTGCGCGGTTTCGCCCGCCTCGGGCTCGGCCTGTGACTCCTCGCCGTCCGCCTGGGAGTCGTCGCTATCGGGCTGCGACCCTTCGCCATCGGCCCGCGAACCATCGCCATCGGGCCGCGAACCATCGCCATCGGGCTGTGCGGCGGACGCAGCCGCGGGCGTCGCCTCGGGCGCTGGAGCCGGTTCACCCGGGTCCTGGTCTCGGTCGGAGGCCGGGCCGTGGTCACCGGTCTGGTCAGCAGGCTCGGATGCGGTCTCGGGACCCTGCCGGTCCTGCTCCGGGGTCGACTCACCCGTGCTGCCGGCTGGCGGCGTGCCGTCGCCGGCTTGGGGCTCGCCGTCGGCCGCCTGTGCCTCGCCGTCGGCCGCCTGCGTCTCGCCGTCGGCCTTCTCCTCCTGTCGCTCAGCGCCGCCGGAGGTCGCTGCGGGCTTGTCGGCGCCGCCGTCCGGATCTGTCTGCGCATCGGAGGACTCCGGCCCGGACTGGGCGCTGCGGGCGTCCTTGGCGTCCTGTTCGGCATGGGCATTGGCCGCCGCCGCGGCGATGTTCGCCAGCGCGGCCCGCACCTGGGCCCGTTGCGCCTCGTCCTGCTCCGGTTCGGTGCGCCCACCGCCCTTCGACTTACCGCCGCGCTTGCCGCGGTCATCGCTCTCCAGCGGTTCGGTGTGCACCAGGTAGCCGCGGCCGTTGCAGTGCTCGCAGTTCTCGCTGAATGCTTCCAGCAGCCCCTGCCCGATGCGTTTACGCGTCATCTGGACCAGGCCGAGCGACGTCACCTCGGCCACCTGGTGACGGGTGCGGTCGCGGCCCAGGCACTCCACCAGGCGGCGCAGCACCAGGTCCCGGTTGGCCTCCAGCACCATGTCGATGAAGTCGATCACGATGATCCCGCCGATATCGCGCAACCGCAGTTGGCGCACGATCTCCTCGGCGGCCTCGAGGTTGTTGCGGGTGACCGTCTCCTCCAGCGTGCCTCCGGTGCCGGTGAATTTCCCGGTGTTGACGTCCACCACCGTCATCGCCTCGGTGCGGTCGATCACCAGCGAGCCGCCGGAGGGCAGCCAGACCTTGCGGTCCAGGGCCTTGGCGATCTGTTCATCGATCCGCAGTTCGCTGAACAGGTCCTTCTTCTCCGTCCAGTGGTACACCCGATCACGCAGGTCCGGGGCGACCGCCTCGACGTACTCGGAGATCGTCTTCCAGGCCTCCTCGCCGGAGATGGTCAGCGAACTGAAGTCCTCGTTGAACACATCGCGCACCACGCGCACGGCCAGTTCCGGCTCGCCCTTCAACAGGGTGGGGGCGCTGACCGACTTGCGGTTGGCCTTCTTCTGGATGTCCGCCCACTGCCGGGTGAGCCGCTCCACGTCCCGGCGCAGCTCCTCCTCGGTGGCTCCCTCGGCCGCGGTGCGTACGATCACGCCCTGGCCGTCGGGGACGATGTCCTTGAGCAACTTCTTCAGCCGGTTGCGTTCGGTGTCCGGCAACTTCCGGGAGATGCCGGTCATCGCCCCGGAGGGCACCAGCACCAGGTAGCGCCCGGCGAGGGTGATCTGGGAGGTCAGCCGGGCACCCTTGTGGCCCATCGGGTCCTTGGTCACCTGAACCAGGACGGTGTCACCGGGAGCCAGTGCCTGTTCGATCCGGCGCGGCTGGCCCTCCAGCCCGGCGGCGTCCCAGTTCACCTCGCCGGCGTACAGCACGGCGTTGCGGCCCTTGCCGATGTCGATGAACGCGGCCTCCATCGACGGCAGCACGTTCTGCACCCGGCCCAGGTGCACGTTGCCCACCATCGAGGTCTGGGATTTGCGGGCCACGTAGTGCTCCACGAGGATCTCGTCCTCCAGCACCGCGACCTGGGTGCGGCCGTTGCGCTCGCGCACCACCATGTCCCGTTTGACCGACTCGCGCCGGGCGAGGAACTCGGCCTCGGTGATGATGGCGCGCCGCCGCTGGGAATCGCGTCCGTCCCGGCGGCGTTGCCGCTTGGCCTCCAGGCGGGTGGAGCCCTTCAGCGCGGTGACCTCGTCCCGGCTGCTGTCGTCCGAGCCGCGCGAACCGCGCCGGCGCCGACGCCGCCGGGAGGACCCGCCGCCGTTGGAACCGTTATCGCCGTTGTCGCCGTTGTCGGCGCTGTCGCCGTCGCCGGAGGACTTCTTCGCCGCCGCGGACTCGCCGTCGGACTCGCTCGCCTGGTCATCGGTCCCTCGACCGCTCTCGGACTTCCCGGCGCCCTCCGATGCGGACTCCTCCCCCTGGCCGTTGCGCTTACCGCCCCCGCGGCGCCGTCCCCGCCCACCGCGACGACGGCGGCGGCGCTTCGATCCCTGGCCGTCCTCGTCCTCGGCGCCCTCGCTTCCGTCATCGGAGCCGGTGTCGGCGTCCGGCATGCGCCCGGCGTCGTCGCTGGCCGAGTCGGCGGTGGTCCCGGCGGTGGCATCCGACTCGTCACGATCGGCGGAGGACCCCTCCGTCGCGGAGTCCTCGGCACTCCCGTCCGGGCCGTTGCCGCCGACCGGCGGACCGGCCGGTGCAGCCGCCCGGCGGGGCCGGCGAGCCCGGGTCGGGTCCGGGGCCTGGAACAGCAGAGCGGTCGCGGGCAGCCGCGGACTCTCGGCGTCCTCGTCCTGCTCGTTGTCGTCGTCGCCGGCCCGCTCCTGCGCCGCGGACTCCTCGGACGGCGGCGTCCGGTCGGGCGACGCCGCGTCGGACGCGGGACGGGCCCTCCGGGAGCGGGACCTTCCTCGCTTGGGCTCCTCGGGCTCCTCGTCCTGCGCCGGTGCCTCGTCCTGGTCGCGGGACCTGGTCTGCGTGCCGCGGCCCTGGGGGTCCTTGCGGTCACGTTCGGGGATGTCCAGATCGATGACCGCCGGCGTGCTGGTGCTCTCCGCCTCCTGGGTCTCCTGCGGGTCGATGCCCAGCGCGGCGAAGACGTCGAGGGCCGGTCCGGCCGGGTCGGCGGACTGCCGGCCCTCGTCGGGGTTCGCGTCACCGGCGTCCTCGGCGCCTGAGTCCTCGGTGTCGTCTGAGTCCTCGACCGCCTCCGCAGGCTCCTCGACGTCGTCCTGCGCCTGCTCTCCGGCGCCCACCTGCGCGGGCGGCACCGTGGCGGCCGGCTCGGCGGTGCGTTCCTCGGGGGCAGCCTGCTCGGCCGGCTCCTGCTGGCGCTGGTCCTGCTCGGCCCGCTCCTGCTGGCGCTGGTCCTCGGCGGCCTGCTCCCGGTCTGTTTGCTCCTGGGCGGCCTGCTGCTCGGCTGCTTCGCGCTGTGCCGGTGTCATCACCGGTCTGGTCGCCCGCCGCGGTCTGCGCCGACCCGTTGCGGCGGGCGTGGATTCTGTTGTGGCGTCGTTGGTGGGTTGGTCACTCACGAGGTGTGCTCCGGCCCCTCGCACCACCCATATTTGGTGCAAGTAGGCTATTCGTGGTCCCGGCCGGGGCCGGCACCGGTTCTGGAAAAGTCTGTCTGTTTCGGGGCCTTTCGCGATCACTCGCGGGGGGCACTCGCGACGTCATCATCCGCGCCATGTGGGCCGGTGCCGGGTGGTCGGTCCGCATCCTGCGCCGGGCCACGTGGGCGGCGCGTGGAGGTCGAACCCCAAACTACCTATGCCGATGTCGTCGGGTCCTGCGGAGGGTATGGGTCCGCACCGCAGCACCAAGGTGAGTATCGCACAGAACCCCCGCCCCGGGGTCGATGCCACTGCCCAGGTGACCCGCTTCCCGGTGATTCCCTACTCTCCCCCGGCGTGTTTTGCGCGTACGTTGTGGGCCATGGAACCGACGCGGGTGATGGAACCGACGCTGCGAGCCGTGCTGGCCCTGACCTCCCACCTGGACCTGGACGAGGTGCTGCAGACGTTGGTGGAGACGGCGGCGGAGCTGACCGGGGCGCGCTACGCGGCGATCGGGGTGCTGGGCGCCGCAGGTGTGAACGAGCGGTTCCTCTACACCGGCATGCCCCAGGACTTCACCGACTCCAACGATCCCCCGCACGGCTACGGGGTGCTGGGCGAGATCCCGGCGGAGGGTGCACTGATCCTGGAGGACCTGACCCAGCACGAGGCGTTCCTCGGCTTCCCGCCGGAGCACCCGCCGATGCACACCTTCCTGGGGGTGTCCCTGCGTATCGGTGAGGACGTGTTCGGGCGGATCTACCTGGCGGAGAAGCCGGGCGGGTTCGATCACGACGACGCCGCCCAGGTGCAGGTGCTGGCGGCCGCGGCCTCGATCGCCGTGCAGAACGCCCGGTTGTACCAGGCGGTCCGGTCCCGGGAACAGTGGGTGATGGCCGGCCAGGAGATCACCACCGCGATGTTGCAGGGCACCGATGTGGAGGAGGCGTTGACGGTCATCGCCCAGCGCGCCCGGCAGATCGCGGTCGCGGACACCGCGGTACTGGTGCTGCCCGGCGTGGGCAACGAGTGGGTGATCGAGATCGTCGACGGCGACTCCCACGGGGACCTGCTCGGCACGGTGATGCCCCCCGACGGCCGGGCGCTGCAGGTGATCCGGTCCGGTGCGGGCATGATCGTGGACTCCTTCGCGCGCGCCCGGAACGTCCGGGTCCCGCAGTTCGGCCGGTACGGCCCCTCGTTGTACGCCCCGCTGGGCGCCGGGCAGACGGTGATGGGGGTGATCATCCTGCTGCGCCGCAAGCGTGCACCGGAGTTCACCGACGCGGACCTGCAGATCGCCGAGTCCTTCGCCCGGCAGGCGGCGCTGGCGCTGCAGCTGGCCGAGGCCCGTGACGCCCAGGACCGTGCCTCGGTGCTGGATGAACGCGAGCGGATCTCCCGGGACCTGCACGATCTGGCGATCCAGCAGTTGTTCGCCTCCGGTCTGCAACTGACGCAGGCTCGCGAGCAGATCCCGGCCCGGGAGGAGCGTCTTCGCGCGGTGCTGGACGAGGCGCTGGCCGGGGTGGATGAGTCGGTGCGCCAGATCCGGTCGATCGTGCACGCATTACGCTCACCCGATGAGCGCGCCGGGGTGGTGGACCGGCTGGAGCGGGAGGTCTCCTTGTCCCGCACCGGCCTGGGGTTCGCACCGTCCCTGGTGTTGCAGCGCATTCCACCGGGCACCCCGCTGCACTCCGACGAGCTGGATGCCCGGGTCGACGAGGACCTGGCCGACGACCTGGTGGCCGTGGTGCGCGAGGGGTTGGCCAACGCCGCTCGTCACGCCCGCGCCACCCTGCTGCACGTGCGGGTCGGGCTGGGTGCCGAGGCGATCCAGGTGGACATCGTGGACGACGGCGTGGGCCTGCCCGCGGACCCGCCGCGGTCCTCGGGTCTGGCGAACCTGGCCCAGCGGGCCCGCCGCCACGGCGGGACGTTCACCTGGGCCACCGGGGACGACGGCGGGGCGCACCTGACCTGGACCGCGCGGCTGGGCTAGCGGTGCCCGGGCAGGCAGCCGGGTCAGCGGCTCCCGGCCGCGGCGCCGAGCCGGCGCATGAACAGCGCCGTCCCGAGTGCGATGTGCTCGATCTCGCCGGGGTGGACCGACTCATCCGGGGCGTGCATCCGTGATTCCGGCTCGGCCAGGCCGAGCATCACGATGGAGGCCTCCGGGTGGGCGTCGGCGAGCGCAGCGGTCAACGGGATCGCCCCGCCCTGACCGGTGGTGACGGTCGGCCGGCCGAACGACTGCGCGAGCGCCCGGCTGAGTTCCTCGAAGGCGACCGTGTCGGTGCGGGCGGCGAACGGCCGGCCCCGCCCGGTGATCTCCACCTCGACCTGCACACCCCACGGTGCGTGGGACCGCAGATGTTCCGCGAGCGCCGCCTCGGCCTCCTCCACCCCGATCGAGGGCGGGATGCGCAGGTTCACCCGGGCTGCGGCCCGGGGCTGGATCGCCGCCACCGCTCCCTCCACCGGGGGTGCGTCGATCCCCAGGACGGTCGCGGCGGGTCGGGCCCAGATCTGGTCGGCCACCGAACCGGAGCCGAGCACGTCCACCCCCGGGAGCACGCCGGCGTCGGCGGCGAACTGGTCCCTCGGGTAGGGCGCACCCGGCCACGTCCCATCCGCCGGCAGACCGTCGATGACCGTGTCGCCCCGCTCGTCGCGCAGGCTGGCCAGGATCGAGATCAGCGCGGCGAGCGCGTCCGGGGCGGCGCCGCCGAAGGCGCCGGAGTGCAGCGACGTGCGCAGGGAGGTGACCGTCACCGTGGCGTCGACCACTCCGCGCAGGGCCACGGTCAGCGTGGGCACGCCGACCGCGGCGTTGCCGGTGTCCTGGATGAGGATAACGTCGGCGGCGAACAGTTCCGGGCGGGTGGCCACGAGTTGTTCCAGACCACCGGTGCCCTGTTCCTCCGAGCCCTCCACCACCACGGTGAGGGACACCGGGTACTGCCCGTCGGTGCGCAGCGCCCGCAGAGCGGTCAGGTGCGCCACCACCGAGCCCTTGCAGTCGGCCGCGCCGCGGGCGTAGTACCGGCCGTCCCGTTCGGTGAGGGTCCATGGATCGCTGGCCCATTCGGCGGGGTCGGCGGGCTGGACGTCGTAGTGGGCGTAGAGCAGCACCCGTGGTGCGTCCGGCGGGCCGTCGTAGTGGGCGATGACCGCCTCGGAGCCGTCCGGGGTGGGCATGAGGTCGGCGCGCAGGCCCTCGGCGGTGAGCGCATCGCGGACCCACCGAGCGGCTGCGGTGCACTGCTCGGGGTCCTCCACGGCCGGGTCGGCCACCGAACGGAAGGTCACGAGTTCTGCCAGGTCCTCGATCGCCCTGGGCATGAGGCCGGCGATCCGGCGGCGCAGTGCCGCGTCACCGGGGTTCTCGTCGCTGTGCGGACCGGTGTCTTGTGGTGTGCTCATGGTCCTATCCTGGCAGCCGCGAACCGGTGTCGGGCGGGCCGGTCAGTGCCCGGTGCGGGAGGTTTCCTCCCCGGTACGCCAGGCGGAGGACCGTTTGCCGGCCACCCAGGCCGCCACCTGCGTGCGTCGCTGCAGCCCCATCTTGCCCAGGATGGCGGTGACGTGGTTCTTCACCGTCTTCTCCGCCACCCCGAGGGCCTCGGCGATCTGGCGGTTGGACAGTCCGTCGCCGATGAGTTCCACGATGCGTTTCTCCGAGACGGTCAGGTCCGCCGTCGGGTCATCGGCATCGGCCTTGCGGCGGGTCACCGTGCGCTCGTCCAGGAGGGTGCGTCCGGCCGCCACGGAGCGGATCACCTCGGCGATCTCCGCCCCCCGGACGGTCTTGAGCACGAACGCCTTGGCGCCGGCGGCCAGGGACGCGGCCACCGCGTCGTCGTCGTCGAAACTGGTGAGCACGATGCATCCGGCGTCGGGCAGATGCCGCCCGGCGGCGGTGATGACCTCGATGCCGGTGCCGTCCGGCAGTTGCAGGTCCACGAGCAGCACGTCGGGGCGCACCAGCACCAGCCGGCGGGTGGCCTCGGCGACCGAGGCCGCCTCGGCCACCACGTCCAGATCCTCGGCGCGGTCCACCAGATGCGCCAGGCCCCGGCGGACCACCTCGTGATCGTCGATGATCATGACGCGGATCTGCTCAGTCATACCGGCACTCTACTGGCCGCTGCGGAGCCGGCGGCAGGTTCCGCGGTGGAGGATCGCACCCGCAGTTCGACGTCCATCACCACCTGCGGCGCGCCATCGCCGTCATGGCGGGAATCCTCCTCGGAGTGGCCGGGACCGTTCCCGGGTTCCGGATCCGCCATCAGCAGGTCGACGGCACGGGCCCCGATCCGTTGGGCCGGCACCGCCACGGTGGTCAGCGCCGGGGCGAGCAGGCGTGCCACCGGAACGTCATCGAAACCGACCACGGAGATCGCCTCCGGGACCGGCACCCCCCGGGCGGCGAGCCTGCCCAGGATGCCGATGGCCAACTGATCGTTGAATGCCAGCACGGCGCTGACGCCCCGGGCGATCGCCTCATCGGCGGCGGCCACCCCGCCCTCCTGGCCGGGGCGGTAGGCACCCAGGTCGACCACCCGAAGTCCGGGCGTGGAGGAGCCCTGATAGGCGCGCCGGCGCTGGGCGTCGGACCAGGAGGTGGCCGGTCCTCCGGCGTAGCCCACGTGGCGGTGTCCCAGGTTGTACAGGTGCCGCAGCGCCTGGGCGATGCCGTCGGTGTTGTCCGGGACCACGCTGGCCACCGGCGTCTGCGCTGCCGGAACCTGGCGGTTGATGAGCACCACCCGGGCCCGGGCCGCCAGTTCCTGCACGTCGCCGTCGGGCACCCGCGGGGAGGCCAGGATGAGCCGGTCGATGCCGGCGGACAACTGACCCAGCACCGTCCGCTCGGTGTCCACGTCCTCGTCGGTGTCCGCCATCACCGCGGTGAACCCGGCGGCGCGGACCCGGTGCTGGACGCCTTTGGCCACCGCGGCGTAGAAGGGGTTCTCCAGGTCCGGCAGGACCAGGCCGATCGACTGGCCGCGACCGGTCACCAGTTGCCTGGCCGCGGTGTTCGGGACATAACCGAGCCGCTGGGCGGTGCGGTGCACCCGTGCCCGGGTGGCGGGCGCAACGGCGGCCGATCCGGCCAGGGCACGGGAGACGGTGGCGGTGGACACCCCGGCAGCCCGCGCGACGTCGTGGATGGTGGTCACCGGCGTTCCCCTCTGCTCATCTCGCCTCCATGTGACGCCCTGATGCCCAGGCATCTCGTAAACGTTTGCAACCGGTCTTGTCCCTTCATCCTGGCCGTGCTAGCGTGCCGGGTCAACAAGCAATGTAAACGTTTGCGAAGCGGAGTGTGCCCGTGTCCTCTGAACTTCTCGCGCAATTGGGCGCGGCCCGGCTGGTGCCCGTGGTGGTGCTCGACGACGCCGAGGCGGCCGCGCCGCTGGCCCAGGCCCTGGTGGCCGGCGGTCTACCGGTGGCCGAGGTCACCTTCCGCACCGCCGCGGCGGTCGCGGCGATCGAAGCCATCGCCGCCCGTGGCGACGTGCTCGTGGGCGCCGGGACCGTGCTCACCCCGGACCAGGTGGATGCCGCCGTCGACGCCGGCGCGCAGTACATCGTCTCCCCCGGCTTCTACGCCCCGGTGGTCCAGCGCGCGCAGGAGCGCGGGGTGCTGCCGCTTCCGGGCGCCGTGACCGCCACCGAGATCCAGGCGGCCCTGGGCGCCGGGCTGACCACGGTGAAGTACTTCCCGGCCGAGACATCCGGTGGCGCCCCGGCGATCAAGGCGCTGTCCGCCCCGTTCGCCGACGTGCGCTTCGTGCCCACCGGCGGGATCGGGCCGTCCAACCTGAGCGACTACCTCGCCCTGCCCAGCGTGCATGCGGTGGGCGGGTCCTGGATGGTCCCCCGGGACAAGATCGCCGCCGGCGCGTTCGACGAGATCACCGGCCTCACCGCCCAGGCCGTGGACCTGGCCGCGACGCCCTGACCCGCACCGGAGCGCGGCCCCGGGCCGCGGCGGCCCCCGCTCCCCACGACCACCAGACCACCCGATCAGCAAGGAGACCGCGATCCCGATGGCACTGAACATCCGCCCTGCCGAAGAAACCCGCTACGACATCCTCTCCCTGGGCGAGGTGATGCTGCGCCTGGACCCCGGCGAGGGGCGTATCCGCACCACCCGGCAGTTCCGGGTGTGGGAGGGCGGCGGGGAGTACAACGTGGCCCGTGGGCTGCGCCGCGCCTTCGGCCTGCGCGCGGCCGTGGCCACCGCCCTGGTGGACAACGAGGTGGGCCGGCTGGTGGAGGACTTCATCCTCACCGGCGGGGTGGATCCGTCCTTCATCAAATGGCAGCCGTTCGACGGCCTGGGCCGCCAGGCGCGGAACGGGTTGAACTTCACCGAACGCGGTTTCGGCGTCCGCGGCGCGGTCGGGGTCTCCGACCGGGCCAACACCGCCGCGAGCCAACTGGCACCCGGCGACATCGACTGGGACCACATCTTCGGTGACCTGGGTGTGCGGTGGCTGCACACGGGCGGCATCTTCGCCGCACTGAGCGAGACCACCGCCGAGGTGGTGGTGGAGGCGGTGACCGCGGCGAAGCAGCACGGCACCATCGTCTCCTACGACCTGAACTACCGGCCCAGCCTGTGGAAGTCCATCGGCGGGGTGGACAAGGCCCGGGAGGTCAACTCCCGCATCGCCCCGCACATCGACGTGATGATCGGCAACGAGGAGGACTTCACCGCCTCGCTCGGGTTCGAGGTCGAAGGGGTCGATGAGAACCTCACCGGTCTGGAGATCGAGAACTTCAAGAAGATGATCGCCACCGCCTCCAAGGCGTACCCGAACTTCCAGGTGATCGGGAACACCCTGCGCACGGTGCATACCGCATCGGACAACGACTGGGGTGCGATCGCGTGGTCGGCCGACGAGGGCTTCGCCGAGGCCACCCACCGGAAGAACCTGGAGATCCTGGACCGGGTGGGCGGCGGGGACTCCTTCGCCTCCGGGTTGATCTACGGCCTGATCACCGGTGAGCCGCTGGCGACCGCGGTGGAGTACGGCGCCGCCCACGGCGCGCTGGCGATGACCACGCCCGGGGACACCTCGATGGTGACCAAGGACCAAGTGGTCAAACTCGCCAGCGGCGGAAGCGCCCGCGTGGACCGCTGAGCGTATGGCGCGGCTGCGCCGGGCCGACGACCGTTTGACGACGACGGCAGCAGTCCGGCGACGGGAGCAGCCGACGACGGCGGTGGACGACGGCGGCAACAAGGTCCGGCCGGTACGGCCGGTCCTGAGCGGATAGGGTGACGCGGTGCCCATCCTGCGTACCTTGTACACCTTCATCCGCGGCGCCCTGATCGGCACCGCGGAGATCATGCCCGGCATCAGCGGCGGCACGATCGCGCTGGTCACCGGGGTCTACGAATCGATCATCACCTCCGCCGGGCACGTCGTCAGCGGGTTGAAGGCGTTGTTCACCGATCGCGCACGTGCCCGGGAGGAGTTCGCCGCCGCCCACTGGGGGGTGATCGTCCCGCTGGTGCTGGGCATGGTGCCGGCGCTCCTGATCGCCGCGCGGGTGCTGGCACCGTTGGTGGAGGATCACCCGGTGCCGATGTGGGCGCTGTTCCTGGGGATGACGGCGACGGCGATCATCGTGCCGATCACGATGAAGGGCACCAGGTGGACGGCCGGTCAGGTGCTGGTGGCCGTCGCGGTTGCCGTGGGGGTGTTCGTGCTGGTCGGGCTGCCCCCGGGGAACCTGACGCCGGCGGCCCCGGTGGTGTTCATCGCCGCGGCGGTCGCGGTGTGCGCCCTGGTGCTGCCCGGCACGTCCGGCGCGTTCATCCTGCTCACCCTCGGACTGTACGAGCCCACGCTCGAGGCACTGAACAACCGCGACGTGGGCTATGTGGCGGTGTTCGTGGCCGGAGCGTTCACCGGGTTCGCGCTCTTCGTCAAGGCCCTGCAATGGCTGCTGAGCCACCGCCGGCAGATCACCCTCGTGGTGCTCACCGGAGTGGTGGCCGGCGCGCTGCGCGCGCTGTGGCCGTGGCAGGGCGAGGGACGTGAACTGCTGCCGCCGGACGGGCAGGTGGGTCTGGCGATCGGGATGTTCCTGCTCGGCGCGGTGATCGTGCTCGGACTGTTCGTGCTCGGGCGGCGCGTGGACCGCGGGCAGGCCGCCCTGATCCGTGAAGGACGGTCCGCCACCCGGCCCTCCACGTCCCGCTCGTCCTCCGACCGGGCCTGACCGCCGACCGCGGCCACGGGTCTGCCGGGCCTCCCGCCGGCATCACCGGCGAATCACTGTCGCAGGCATACTGCCGTGCCGGCGAAAACCACTGGACCGGCGAGTTGCTGCGCCGGTGAACTACTGGGGCAAGCGAGCCCGACTATCCAAAGGGGACCTGATGGCCACCTTTGAGCCCCGAACGGGCCCGAACGTCCTCGGCGGCTCCGTGCGGCTGTACCGGGCTGGGAGATCTGCACCACAGCATTCCGGATATGCATCGGCAGAACGTCCCACCCTGCGGGTAGCCGGCGGCGCAGCGACGGGGCTATCGATCCGGCTGCGATCACCGCGCACCAGAGGTCTCCGGATTCCCGGAACCTCGCCATTGCCGATGGCGGTCACACCGTCTCCCACATGATCACCCGCCACACCGCCGAATTGACCAATGGAACGATCCACTACCGGATTCTCGGTGACTCCGGGCCGCCGGTGGTCCTGCTGCACGGTGGCGGCATTGACAACGGGGCCTGGATGTGGCGCTGGCTCGCCCCGGATCTCGCGGCCGATCACCGCGTGTATGTGCCCGATCACCCCAAACACGGGCAGAGCTGGCCGTGGCGTGCGAGGGCTGACCAGCGTGGCCAGGAGGACATGCTGGCTGCAATGATGGATCACTGGGAAGTCGATACGGCGACTCTCATCGGACTCTCGCTCGGAGCGGCCACTGCGTTGGGATACGCCTTGCGCCACCCCGAACGAGTGCACCGCCTGGTGCCCACCTCAGCAGGTGGACTCCAGCACCGGCTGGAGAATCATGAACTCGCCTGGCTTTCACTGCGCACACCGGTGTCCTGGCTGATCGCCCGCGGAATCTCCGCGCAGTCCATCCGTAAGTGGGTGCGCACCAAACTGGCTTATGCCGAATACCTCTCGTCAGCGGATATAGAAACCCTGGCCGATCTCGCCGCCGAGGAACTCCGCACCAAACGCGAGCACGGTGGTCATGTCTTCTGCGACTGGAACCGGTTCGAGACCGCGCCCCGCCATCATCGGGTGAACTTCATGAATCGGATCCACGAGCTCACCCAACCGGTGCTATTCGTACACGGCGAGGACGACGCGGCGGTGCTGCTTCGGTACCCGCGAGAGGCTGCCGCAACCGTGCCGCAAGGGCGACTGAGTGTGATCGCAAGAGCCGGGCACTTCGTGCCAGTCGAGCGGCCCCGTGAATACGCAGCGGTCGTACGCGAATTCCTGACCGAGCAGGCGCGCACGTCGGACGTCATCGACAACTGAATGTCGATCTACCGTCCGCGTTGAGCCGGTGCTTCGCAGCAGCACCTGACGATGTCAGGTGCCGCCTGGTTGCTCGTGTTCACGGTCCTCGGACCAACCCCGCACGGTGGGCGATGACGACTAGTTGTGCGCGGTCGCGAGCCTCAAGTTTGGCGAGAAGTCGACTGACGTAAGTCCGTGCGGTCGCGGGGCTGATGTACAGTCGCTCGGCGATCTCGTCGTTGCTGTATCCAGTGCCGATCTCCGCGAGCACTTCCGCTTCTCGTGGGGTCAAACTTTCGACGATTCCCGGCTCTGTTGCACTGTGAGAGGTCGCGGCCTGCATCACGGCGGACATCGCCGCTGGCGACAGCGCATGCTGCCCGCCGGCCACCGCTCTGATCGCCTGCCTCAGTTCGGCAGCGCCGACGTCCTTGAGCAGATAGCCCGCCGCACCGGCACGCAGTGCCTCCAACACGGTCTCTTCTTCGCCGAAAGTCGTCAGTACGAGGATACGGACGTCGTCGAGGGCCGGATCGTCGCGGATCAATTGAGTCGCGACCACGCCGTCGATGCCTGGCATCCTGAGGTCCATCAGCACGACATCGGGGCGAAGCTCCCGAGTCCGGGCCAGTGCAGCACCGCCCTGATCCGCCTCGGCGACGACCTCGATATCCCCGTCGTGCTTGATCAGCGCTCTCAGCCCGCTGCGCAGCAGCGGTTCGTCCTCGGCGATCACAACCCTGATCACGTCGTCATCGCTCCTGCGCTGCTGGTTGGATCGGGAGCTGTGCCGACACGACGAATCCCCGGGCGCTCGCATGTGCGTCCAAAGTACCGCCGAGGGATTGCGCGCGCTCGCGCATTCCTACGATCCCCCGGCCAGATCTTTCGCCGAGGCGGTCCACCTGCCCACGATCAGGCGGGCCGGCTCCATCGTCTGCCACTTCCACCGTCAGCGAGTCCCCGGTGACGCGGACCGCGATCTCGACCGAGCGTGCCTGTGCGTGACGCAAGACATTAGTCACCGCCTCCTGCACGATTCGGAAGACCGCGCTGCCGACGGACGCGGGAATCGCGACATCGTCGACCACGAGATCGACATCCAGACCGGCATCCCGCGCTGCTCGCGCGATGCTCTCCAGGCCCGCTGCGGACAGCGGAGCGCTACCCATGGGATCCCGGTCGGAGCGAAGCACCGCCAGCGTCCGGCGGAGGTCGGCGAGCGAGTCCGCGGACGTGTCGATGATGGTGTCGAACGCCGATGCTGCCGCCGCCTCGTCCGCGCCGACGGCCTGCTGTCCGACCTTGGCCTGGATGGACACCACAGACAGCGCATGACCGATGGAGTCGTGGACGTCTCTGGCGATGCGCAGGCGCTCGGCCTCGACCTGGCGCGCGGCGCGCTGCTGATCCTGCACCCGTTCGAGTGCGACGAGCTGTTCTTGCTGCCGGCGCAGCTGACGCCTACTCCTGACCACCAGCGCCAATGCCACCGCCGCGGCGATCAATGCCGCGTTCGTGACCAGCTCGTAGGCAAGGACCTCGCTAGGTTCTCCTTCGGCAGCACGGAAGTACAACGCTACGGTCAGCAGCAGGAAGCCCGCGATCACGGCGACGAGGACGCGCCCGCGCTCGGCAACCGCGAAGAAGGCACCCACCACCGGCACCGCCATCCCGATCGGCGGGTAGTCCGCGATGTAGTAGGCAAACACCCCGGCGATCGACACGATCAGCACCATCACCGGCACCCATCGGGCCAACAGCAGCAAGGCTCCGAAGCCGACGGCGAAGACATACGCCCCCACGGGCGCTCCACCCCTGCCGATGGAGCCGATCGCCACGATCAGCGCCACTGAGATCGACTGCGCTACGGCGGCCAGGACCCTCAAGACCCAGTGCGGTACCTCGGACTCCGGCGAAGGCGCAGACTGCGACACAGCACCTCCCCACGGGATGAAGTGCGCACGGGACACTCCGAGAGCAGAAGACGATTGTTCCTCAGTGTGGCATCTCCGGGAAACTCTGCGCGTACGTCGAGAGGCGACACTGCGCTACTGCACTGTCAACATCAGACCGATTCGCAAATCGGCATCGCTCCATAGCGTTGAGGTCATGACTCCGAACTCATGGAAGAACACCGTCAACGTGCCACTCATCATCGGTCTGGCTGTGCTGGCCTTAGTCCGCCCGTTATTCTCGATCACCGGGCTCAGCGACACCTTGGGCAAGCCCGCGACGCCGATCATCCTGACCGTCGTGATCAGCGTGCTGTGGATCCTTATCGTGGGCCTGAGCCGCGTGCGAAACCCGCTGCTCACCCTGGTATTCGCGGGATTGACGTACGCGGTGCTCTCGATCCTGCTCAGCGCAGTCCTGTCACCCATACTGCATGGTGAACTCCAGGGACCTCTGGCCAACCCGATTGCCATTGTCTACGTGCTGGCCACCAACGCTGTCTGGGGATTGATCACCGGAGCGCTGGCGCTGGGTCTGCAGCGAATTCGCGGAGTGCGTCCAGCCCCGACCGGCGCCGACCACTGATGCGCCTCCCACCGACTGCTACGGTGGCCGCACCCACCGCAGCAGTCGCACCGGCACAGACTCCGCATCAACCATCGACGACAAGTCTGCTGCGTTCATCGCACCCTTGAGGCCCATGATTGACTCAACCCTTCTCCCCCTGCAGGACGACCGGGTGAGGCTTCGGCCTCTGCACCACGGCGACGCCGCCGCCTATGCCGAGGGCACCGAGGACCCGGGCGTGCGAGAGTACGGCCACCTGCCCGAACCCGAGTACACACCGGAGTCGGTGCGGCAGATGATCTACCGTGATGTCGCGCCCGGTCTGGAGCGAGGCGACCTCGCCGTACTGGCGATCGCCGACGGCGCGACCGACCAGTTCGTCGGCAGCCTCGTGATCTTCGACGTCAGCGACCACAGCGCCGAAGTCGGATTCTGGGTCCATCCAGACCACCGCGGCTCGGGCGTCACCGCTTCGGCCCTCGGCCTCGCTGCCCGGTTCGCCCGCGACTGCGGACTGCAAGAACTCACGGCCAGAACCCTGCCGGAGAACACCGCATCCCGGCGCGTCCTCGAAGCAGCCGGGTTCGCCCTGCGTGGCCGCGAGGTGGACACTGCACCGTCCGGGCACCGGACCGAGCTCCTGGGGTACTCACGGCCACTGCGCGAAGGTTCGACCGGGAGACCGTCCTCGTAACGCGAGCAGGGTCATGCCCGCCGAACAGGCGAACGAGCGGCCGGTGAACAACTGTCGGCGGACCGGCGAGTTGTTCTGCCAGCGAACTACTGGGCCAAGTGAGTTACTGTGCTCGCAACTACTGTGCCAGCGGCGCCCGTGCGGGACGGCGCTGGCACCGCCGGCAGAAGTACGAGGACCGGTTCATGAACGACTCCCGCACCACCGGTGCTCCGCACCGTGGGCACGGCTCGTCCTCCCGCCCGTACACCGCCAGCGCCCGCTCGAAGTACCCCGAGTCGCCGTCGACGTTGACGTACAGGGCATCGAAACTCGTGCCGCCGGCGACTAACGCCTCGCGCATCACCTCGGCCGCCGCGTCGAGGATCTCCTCCACGTCCCCGCGGCGGAGCCGATCGGCGCGGCGCAGGTAATGCACCCGCGCCCGCCACAGCGCCTCGTCGGCGTAGATGTTGCCGATCCCGGACGTCAGGGTCTGGTCCAGCAGTGCTCGCTTGATGTCCCTGCGCCCCCGGCGCAGCCGGAGGTTCAGCGCGGCCCGTCCCGGCGTGCCCGGTGCGAGCAGCGGGTCGAGCAGGTCCCGACCGATGTGGGCCACCGCACGCGGCAGGAGCGGCGGCACCGGGGCCAACGGGGTACCGGGGTGGGGCAGCGGCGGCTCGGCCTGCGCCGGGGCTTCTGCCTGCAGCGGCGGCTCGGCCTGGAGCAGCGCTTCGGCCGGCGCCGGCACCTCGATCCGCTGGCCGGTTGCGGCTCCCTGACCACCGGAACTGCCCGCCGGCGCGTGGGTGTCCGGCCCGGATGCGCCCTCGGGAACCGGTTCGAATCCCGCGAACCCGCCCGGCCCGCCGTCCTCGGTGGGCACCAGTTCCTCTACCGTCAGGTAGCCGAAGGTGCGTTGATCGACGAACCAGACCTGCCCGCCGTCGTCCATCGACAGCCGGACGCGTAGGTGACGGTGGCTGCCGCCGGATCCGCTGCGGACCAGCAACTGCCCGCTCATGCCCAGGTGGGCCAGCAGGGCGTGGTCCTCCAGGTGCCCGTCCGGGGCGGTCAGCAGCAACCAGCAGAACTTGCCGCGGCGCACCGCCGCACGGATGGTGCGTCCGGTCAGCAGCGCCGCGAACTGCGCCTCGCCGCCCTCCTGGCGGCGCACTGCCCTCGGGGAGTAGACCTCCACGCCGGCGATGCTGCGGCCCAGCACGTGTGCGGCCAGCCCCGCCCGGACGGTTTCCACCTCCGGAAGTTCAGGCACGGGCCGCTTCCTGCGGGTAGGCGACCGTCAGTGCGGTGTGGGCCTGCTCGGCGGCGTACTGCTCGGCGACCTTCTTCGAGGTTCCCTCCCCGCTGCCCCAGACGGTCCCGTCCAGGACCAGTTCGGCGGTGAAGGTGCGCTCGTGGTCAGGGCCGGAGCCGACCACCCGGTACTCGGGGGCCCCCAGGCCCACGCGGGCGGCCAGTTCCTGCACCGAGGTCTTCCAGTCCAGGGCGGCGCCCAGTCCGGCCGCCTGCTCCAGGGAGTCGCCGACCACGCGGTGGATCACCTGGCGGGTGGCCTCCAACCCGTGACACAGGTAGATCGCCCCGAACACTGCCTCGAGGGTGTCGGCGAGGATCGAATCCTTGTCCCGGCCGCCGGTGGCCAGTTCGCCCTTGCCCAACAGCACGTACCGGCCCAGGTCCAGCGTCCGCGCGCGGGCGGCCAGGGCCCGTTGGGAGACGGTGGCCGCACGCATCTTGGCCATCTCCCCCTCCGCGACCTGGTCATGACTGCGGTACAGGTGCTCGGTGACCACCAGGCCCAGGACGGCATCGCCCAGGAACTCCAACCGCTCGTTGGTGGGGATGCCTCCCGCCTCGTGGGCGAACGACCGGTGCGTCAGCGCCAGCACCAACAGGTCAGCCGGCACCTCGATGCCCAGTGCTGCCTGCAGGGCTGCGGCATCGTCGCCGTCGGTCACTGCCTCCCCACCTCACCGCCGAGGTCGCTGTCCGCGTCGGTTTCCGGGCCGGTGGCCTCGTCCTGCTGGAGCACTCCGGCCAGAGCCGCGAGGGCGTCCCAGCGCGGGTCGGTGCGGTCGTGCCCGTGATCGGGCTCGGCCTCGTCCAGGTGGATCCCGCACTCCGGGCACAGCCCCGGGCACGCGGGGTCGCACAGCGGGCGCAGCGGCAGGGAGGTGACCACCGCATCGATCACGGTGGGTTCCAGATCGACGCTGTCCGCACGGACCTCCGGGAGTGCCTCATCGGCACCGAGGTCCTCGGCGTCCGGGTGGGCCTGCCCGGGGTAGACGAACAACTCGGTGGTGTCCACGGCAACGTCCGCGGCGACCGGGCGCAGGCAGCGGACGCACTCGCCGGAGGCCTCGGCCCGGGCCACCCCGGTGACGAGTACGCCCTCCATCACCGATTCCAGTCGCAGGTCCAGATCGATCCGGCGGCCCGCGGGCACGCCGATCACCTGGTTACCCATGTCGTGGGTGCTGGTGACGCTCATTTCCAGGGCGTGGGTGGCCCCGGGCTGGCGGCCCAGGTCCCGGGTGCTGACGACAAAAGGTGAGTCAGTCATTGCCGCCTTCCTCCGTACTAGGCCGGGCGCGACGGCGGCCGCTGCCCGGTGGTGTGTGGTTCGATTCCGGCGCCGTTCCCGGTCCGCCGCGCGCGGTGTGGTCGGTGGCGGCCGGGCCGCGGCTGCGGGCGCGTTCCTCCAGACGCGCCCGGCCGGCGGCCACTTGGGCGGTCACGGCATTCAGGTCGATCTCGAACTGCGCCAGTTGCCGGTCGCAGTAGTCATCGGCCTCGCGGGCGAGTTTCTCTGCGGCTGCTTGCGCCTCGGCCACGATCCGGTCCGCCTTGGCCTTGGCCTCTGCGACCACGCGCTGCTCGGCGATCAGTTCCTCGGCGCGGGCGTGGGCCCGCTCGACCAGGTCCTCGGCCTGCTTACGTGCCTCGGCCAGCACCGCATCGGCGTCCGCGACCACCCGGTCGGCGCGGGAGATCTGCGCGGGCAGCACCTCCTTGGCCGAGTCGATGAGTTCCATCACCTGGGCCCGGTTGACGATCGCCGACGCCGACATCGGCATCGACCGGGCGGTGGCGACCAGTTCGCCCAACTCGTCCAGGATCGCAACCAGGGACGCCCCGGGGTCGGATTCGCGGCTCATGCCTCAGCCTCCTTCGGTGGGTGGGTCCCGAACGCCCGGTACACCACGTCGGCGACCGGAGCGGGAACCAGATCGGTGATGTCGCCCCCGTACCGGGCGACGTCCTTGACCATCGACGAGGAGATGTGGGCCACCGTGGCATCGGGGATCAGGAACACCGTCTCCACTCCGCTCAGGTGCCGGTTCATCGCGGCCATCGGGTGCTCGTCGTCGAAGTCGGCGCCCCCGCGCAGACCCTTGACGATGACGTCGGCGCCGTGCTCGCGGCACAGATCCACGAGCAGCCCGTCCATGCGTTCCACTCGCACGTTGGCCATCTCGGCCACGGCCTGTTCGAACAGCCGTACTCGCTCATCAGCCTGCAACAGCGCCGACTTGGACGCATTTATTCCCACGGCCACGATCACCTCGTCGTACAGGGTGGCGGCGCGGCGCACCACGTCGAGGTGTCCATGGGTCACCGGGTCGAACGATCCAGGGCAGACGGCGATACGTGAGGTCACATCGATAACGTACCCGCCGCCGTGCCACCGGTGCCGCACCGGCACCCGCAACGCCGTGGCCCGCGCCACGGGCCGTCCTGATCCGCTCTGCGCGGACACGCCCCATCGAGGGCAGTACCCGGCTACGATGAAAGCGTTTTCGCATGGCCAGGGAGGCAGTCTTGCGCACCACTACCCCCTTCGCCGAGGCCGCACTGCTGCTGGCCCCGGAGGACGACGTCGCCGTCGCCGTCCAGACCCTGCCGGCGGGCACCACGCTGGACCTCACCGGCACGGCCCTGTCCGGCGCTCCCCCCTTGAGGCTCGGCCAGGACGTCTCCCGCGGGCACAAGTTCGCCGTACGCGACGTCTCTCCCGGCGACAGCGTGCTCAAATACGGCCACAGCATCGGTCGGGCCACCACGGCCATCGCCGCCGGTGACCACGTGCACACCCACAACCTGGGCATGGACACCGGCGAGCGCGGCCACCAGTTCGGCGTGGACCGGGTGCAACCGAGCATTCCGGATGACCTCCCGCGCACCTTCCTGGGCTATCACCGCCCGGACGGAAGGGTGGCCACCCGCAACTTCATCGGCGTCATCACCTCGGTGAACTGCTCCGTCTCCACCGCCCGGATGATCGCCGACCAGTTCCGCGGCATGGGCGCACTGGAGGAGTACCCGAACGTCGACGGGGTCATGGCGATCACCCACCAGAGCGGCTGCGGCCTGGTGCCGGACTCCGAGGGCGGTCAGATCCTGCTCCGTACCCTGCGCGGGTATGCCAACCATCCCAACTTCGGCGGCCTATTGGTGCTCGGTCTGGGCTGCGAGATGATCCCGGTGCACGCCCTCACCGCCGACCTCGGACTGCCCGAGGGCACCTATGTGGAGACGATGACCATCCAGGACCTGGGAGGTATCCGGGCCACGGTGCGTGCCGGGGTGGAACGCATCCGGCAGATGCTGCCGCTGGTCGACCAGGCCGAGCGCTCCCCGGCCGACGTGTCCCAGCTGACCCTGGGACTGAACTGCGGTGGCTCGGACGGGTACTCCGGCATCACCGCCAACCCCGCGCTGGGGCTGGCCTCGGACATGCTGGTGGCAGCCGGGGGCACCTCCGTGCTGGCCGAGACCCCGGAGGTCTACGGGGCCGAGCACCTGCTCACCCGCCGGGCCATCACCCCGGAGGTGGGGCGCAGGCTCCTGGACCGGATCGCGTGGTGGAAGGACTACACCGCTGCCGGGCAGGGCACGTTGGACAACAACCCCTCCCCGGGCAACAAGGCCGGTGGCCTGACCACGATCCTGGAGAAGTCACTGGGTGCGGTGGCCAAGGGGGGTTCGGCCGAGCTGGCCGCGGTGTACGAGTACGCCGAACCCATCACGGACAAGGGTTTCACCTTCATGGACACCCCCGGCTACGACCCGGTGTCGGTGACCGGTCTGGTGGCCGGCGGGGCGAACGTGGTGTGCTTCACCACCGGCCGCGGATCTGTGCTCGGCTGCAAACCCACACCGTCGATCAAGCTGGCCACGAACACCGCCATGTTCGAGCGCATGCGTGAGGACATGGACCTCAACTGCGGAGGGATCGTGGACGGCACGGCCAGCCTGGAGGAGGTCGGGCGGCAGATCTATGAGCGGATCGTGGCCGTGGCCTCCGGGAGGCGCACAGTCAGCGAGGAACTGGACCTGGGTCAGGATGAGTTCATCCCCTGGCACGTGGGGGCGGTGACCTGAGCACTGCCCGGGCGCTGCGAGTGCGCCCAGCCCGGGCACTGCGAGTGCGCCCAACCCGGGCACTGCGGGTTGGCACAGCCGGGCCACCGCAGTCGGCACAGCCGGGTCACCGGCGTGCGCCTGTCCTGACCGCGTGCGCCTCAGCCGCGCCCGACCAGCCAGCGCACCTCGCGACGGAGCAACTCCCGCCGGTCCGCGCCGGCATACGCCTGCCCGTCGTGGCCGAACGCGTCGTAGACCACCCGGACCCCGTCGTGTTCGTGTACCCACACCAGCGGGTGCCGGCGGTCCTCGTAGTCGTGGCCCACCAGCGGCCGGGCGGTGCCGGCCATGTCCAGGTAGCAGTACAACTCATCGCGCACCCGCAACTGCCGCAACCCGGCCGTGATCGGGTGCTCGCGGTCGACCACCGGCACCGTGGCCTGGCCCAGCGGCGGGTGCATCGAGGTGCCCGGCACCCAACGGCCACCGATCAGTTCGGCCCACCGGGTGGATTCGTAGAAGGTGTTGGAACCGGTGTGCACCACCAGCGTCGGGCCGCCGCCGGCGGTGAACTCCTCGGCCGCAACCCGCAAGGCTGCCGGCTCCGGGAGCCGGTCATCCTCGTCGGTGGTGGATCCCCCGCCGGCGTTGACCACCAGCAGGTCCGCCCCGGCCAGGTCCGGGACCTGCCCGTCGGTGGGACACACCGAGGCACCCAGGCCCAGGTGCGCCAGTTCCTCGGCGAGCGCGGCGGAGGTTTCCTCGAACGGGTGCCACGGGTCGCTGTACCGCCCGGCGCCGGAGATGATGACTGCACGCGGTTGGGACATCCTTCGATCGTGCCACGCCTCGGCACCACCGATCCACACCTCCCGAACTCGCCCCCTATCCCACGGCAATCGCTTGCCGTAGGGTGGTGCCCGGTCCGCGCCCGCGCGTTCCCGGCACCTGCGCACACACCGCAGAGGCCTCGTCGCGGTTCGCATCGACCACCCCGCCCCAACGAAGCAGCCGAGTCGGCCGCGGTCCACATCAGTACCTTGCAGGAGGATCTGTGACGCTCTCTGTCGCCGTCGTCGGCGTACGCGGTTACGGCCGTCAGCACCTGGACAACCTCGCCGAACTCACCGACGAGGGCCTGGTGAAGACGACCGCGGTGGTGGACACCGAGGGCTTCGACGGTCTGGACTACCTGCCCCCCTCCGCCGGGAGGTTCACCACCCTGGAGGAGATGTACCACTCCACCGTCCCGGACATCGTGGTGCTGGCCACCCCGATCCACACCCACGGCCCGCTGGCCGAGCAGGCGATGCGGTCGGGCTCCCATGTGCTGGTGGAGAAGCCCACCACCGCCACCCTGGCGGAGTTCGAGTCGCTGGTGGCCGTGGCAGAGGAGACCGGCAAGGCCTGCCAGGTGGGGTTCCAGTCCTTCGGATCGCACGCGCTGCCGGAGATCGCCCGACGTATCACCGCCGGCCAGATCGGTGAGTTGCGCGGCATCGGCGCAGTGGGCACCTGGTTGCGCAGCACCGACTACTACGCGCGGGCGCCCTGGGCCGGCCGGCGGCGCCTGGAGGGCCGCGAGGTGGTGGACGGCGTGGTCACCAACCCGTTGGCGCATGCGGTGGCCACGGGGTTGCGGATCGCCGGGGCGGTGCGGACCCACCATGTGGACGAGGTGGTCACCGACCTGTACCGCGCCCATGACATCGAAGCCGATGACACCTCTGCGGTGCGGGTGTGCAGCACCGGGGGGCTGACGCTGAGTTTCGGCCTCACCCTGGCCGCCACCGGGCACCCCCCGCCGCGGGTGATCGTCTACGGCACCGCCGGGGACATGGAGTTCCAGTACACCGAGGACGTGCTGACCGTGCATACCGGGGAGGGCACCGAGGAACTGACCTTCGGGCGCACCGACCTGCTGCGCAACCTGCGCGAACACATCCGCACCGGCGAACCGTTGCTGGCCGATGTGCGCGATACCGGGGCGTTCATGCGCGTGCTGGAGGCCGTCCGCACCGCACCCGAGCCCACGCCGATCGACCCGCAGTACATCACCTGGCTGGACGACGAGCACGGCCGCCACCCGGTGGTCGCCGACGTGGAGCACTGGTGTGAGCAGGTGGCCATCCAGGGCCGCACGTTCAGCGAACTCGGAGCGCCCTGGGCCGAACCGGCGACGGCGTGATGCGGCGGCGGTGCGACGCCGCGCGCCCTCGAGCGGCTCAGTCCCCCGGGAGTTCGGCGAACCAGAACGCCGACTGGCCGTAGGTCCGGGTGTGGGTGCCCTCCAACGGCGAGGGCCAGACCAGTTCCGGGACCCGTAGGGCGCGTTCGACCACCACCACCGCACCGGGTGCGAGCCATGTCCGTGCCAGTGCGGTCAGCACCGGGCCGATCTCGGTGACCTCATAGGGCGGATCGAGCAGGGCCAGGTCGAACTTCTCCCCCGGCTCGGTGCGCTCCAGGTACCGCTCCACGGTGGCGGTGACCACCTCCACCCGGCCGGACACTCCCAGTTCGGCCGCGTTGCGCCGGCAGATCGCGGCGGCGGTGCGCGCCGACTCGACCATCACCACACGGCGGGCACCGCGACTGAGTGCTTCCAACCCCAGGGCACCCGAACCGGCGTACAGATCCAGCACCCGTGCCCCGGTGAGCAGTGCGCGGTGCTCCAGGACGGAGAACAGCGCCTCGCGGGCCCGGTCACTGGTGGGCCGGGTTCCGCGGGGCGGCACCTGGATGCGGCGTCCGCCCAACTCCCCGGCGATGATGCGCGACATCGTCAGTTCCCTTCCGTGCGAGGTGGACCGTGCGGCGAGCGCGGCGCGGCGGGCACGTGGCAGCCGATCGCCAGTGCGACCGCGGATGCGCCGATCTGTACGAACACCATCACGGCGGTGGGCCCGGTGGCCAGCACCGCCACCAGCAGCGGGATCAGGCAGATCACCACCACATCCGGTCCGCGCGAGAAAGCGGTGACGATCCCGGGGGGCACCGGACCGAACGGGCCGGGCAGCAGCGGCCGGGACCAGTCCGGGGGTTGGCGGTAAGCCCCCCGCAGCACCCCCGCGGCGAACGTGGGTGCCGCCACCAGGCCCATCAACAACCAGCCGCCCGGGTCGCCGTACACCCAGCCCCACGCCGCGGCCACCACCAGCGCCCACAGGCTGAGCACCGCCAGCGGCCACAACGCCCGCACGCGCCGCACCACGACCGCCTCGAGCGGGAAACTGCGGTCCAGCACCGGAGACATCTCCGCCAGACGCGCCCCCTCCCCGGTGGCGAGTGCTGCCAGGTACCCCCCGATCAGGTAGCCGACGACGGCCAGACCCGGTGGCCATCCGGCAACCAGCGGCACGAGCGCGACAGCGGCGCCGATGCCCAGTTGGATCAGATGCCGGGGGTTGCGCAGCATCAACGTGGCGTCCCCGGTAACCAGCGCCAGCGCAGGGCCCTTGACCCACCGGAAGGCCGCTGACCTGCGCCGGGTGCGCGGCAGGCCGGGAACCGACAGCGCCCGCCCCAGTTCGCGGGTGTCCAGCGACTGGATCGACCCGGCGGCATGGCCACCGATCGCCCCGCGCTGGCGCAGTTCCTGGCCGGAGAGACGTTCCAGACCATGGGCGCACCACAGCACCAGACCCGCTGTCACCGCGGCCAGCACCACCGTGGCCGGGCCCAGCGCGCCGAGCAGGTCCAGTTCCCCGGCGCCGGTGAGGGCGGCGAGCAGCACCAGGACCGGGCCCGCCACCACCAGCCCGTCCCCCGCCACCACCAGGGGGCGCACCCGCCGGGGCCGGCCGGCACCCAACCGGATCTGCCCGGTCACGCACGCCAATGCCGCCACTGCGCTGCCCAACGCGCCGGCGGGCATCGCCAGCCCCAGGGCGCTGCCCAGGTCCGCACCGCCTGCCAGAGCCGCCCCGGCGGCGCCCCCGACGGCGGCGCCGAGCAGCAGCGCGACGGCCGTGATGACAACCAACCGGGGGCGGAGCAACCCCGCCCGGTCCGCCGGCATCGGCAGCCACCAGGTAGCGTGCCCGGCGCCGATCGACATCGGCCCCAGGCGGGCGAACAGACTGAGGATGACGCCCAGACCCAGCACCAGTACCGCCAGTCCCAGCCACCCGGGGTCCACCCGGCTCTGACTCCACTCCCCGCCGGTCTGGATGCCCAGCGCCTGCACCGCCCCGATCACCACCAGCCAGGCGATCGCACCGGCCACCACCACGGAGTAGAACTCCCCGATCAGCGCACTGAGGTGCCCGCCGCCGTGGGCCTCGGTGGCACGCCGCGTGAGGCGGCGTACCTGGGCACCGGAGAGCGCCTCCTGCGGTGGCGGGGGCCAGGACGGGGTGCCGAGGGTCATAGCGCCTCGATCGCCGCGGCGCCGTCCTCGGCGGACATCACGGTGACCCGCTCCTCGGTCAGCAGCACCGCCCGGGTCGCCGCCTCGCGCACCAGGGCCGGATCGTGGGTGGCCATGACCACCCCGCCCCCGGCACGGCGCTCGGCGACCAACCGCTGCCCCAGGCGTTCGCGCATGCCGGCGTCCAGGCGCTGTTCGGGTTCGTCGAGCAGGAGGAGTTTGCGTGGCCGTACGAACACCGAGCACAGCAGCAACCGTCGTCGCTGGCCTGATGACAGGGCACTGGGGATGGCGTGCTGACGGTCGGTGAGGCCGAACTCCTCGACCAGGTCGGTGACCAGGCCGGAGACTCCCTGCACCCCGTGCCCGCGCGCGGTGAGCAGCAGGTGTTCCCGCACGGTCAGAGCGGGCAGGTAGGAGTCCTCGTCCAGCAGCACCGCGGTGTAGGCGCGGTACCACGCGGCGCGCTCGTCCACCGGCCGCCCGTAGGTCAACGCCGCGCCGGCCAGTGGTGGGAGCAGGCCCGCCAGGGCGCGGAGGAAGGTGGACTTCCCGGTGCCGTTGGCGCCGATCACGGCGAGCGCCTCGCCCGGGGCGACGGACACGGTGATCGGGGGGCACACGCGGCTGCTCAGGTCGGCGCCGTAGCCCACGGTCAGGTTCTCGGTCCGCACCAGCGGCGTCTCAGGCACGGTCCAGGTACTCCTCGTGTTCGGGGTCGACCATCTGCGTGATCGCGGTCAGCAGTTCCGGATGATGCACCAGGTTGGGATCCCGGTCGATCAGCGCCCGGGCATCCTCCCGGGCCTGGGCGATGATCGTCCGGTCGGCCACCACCCGCAGGATCTTCAGCGACCGCGCCCGGCCCGACTGTGCCGCGCCGAGCACATCGCCCTCCTTGCGGGTCTTCAGGTCCTCCTCGGCCAGGAGGAACCCGTCGCTGGTGCGTTCCAGGATGCGTAACCGTTCGTGGGCGTCGCTGCCGGGCTGGGCCGCGCTGACCAGCAGGCACAGCCCCGGCTGCGTGCCCCGCCCGACGCGGCCGCGCAACTGGTGCAGCTGGGACAGCCCGAACCGGTCCGCGTCCAGGACCACCATCACCGTGGCCTCCGGCACGTCGACGCCGACCTCCACCACGGTGGTGGTGATCAGGATGGGTGTGCGGCCGCCGGCGAAGTCGGCCATCACGGCCTCCTTCTCCTCCGTCGGCAGCCGGCCGTGGAGGACGCCCTGGTCGATGCCGCCCAGCGTGCTGTGCCGGGCGAGCATCTCGGCCACCTCGGTGACGTTCGCCATCGGGGCGGGCTCGGCACGGTCGGCGGCGCGCCGGGACCCCGCGGACCGGTCAGTAGCGGTGCCGGTGGCGGGTTCGTCCACGAGGTCGGCGTCGTCCTCACCGGTCGTGGCCGAGATCCGCGGGGCCACCACGTAGGCGCGATTGCCGCGGGAGACCTCCTCGAAGATGCGGTCCCAGGCGCGCTGCAACCAGCGTTCGTTCGTGGCCGGCACCAGGTGGGTGCTGACCGGCTGCCTGCCGGCGGGGATCTCCCGCAGCGTGGACACCTCGACGTCACCGAAGAACGTCATCGCCACCGACCGCGGGATCGGGGTGGCGGTCATGTACAGCTGGTGGGGCAGCACCGCCGACTTCGCCCGCAGGGCCTCGCGCTGTTCGACGCCGAAACGGTGCTGCTCATCGATCACGGTCAGCCCGAGGTCGGCGAACTGCACCTGCTCCTGCAGCAGCGCGTGCGTGCCGATCACGATGCCGGCGGCGCCGGAGGCGATCTCCGCCAGCGCCTGGCGGCGCTTGGTCCCGGTGACCGACCCGGTGAGCAGCACCACCCGGGTTCCCGACCCGTCGCCGTCGAGCATGCCGGCCCGGCCCAGCGGACCCAGCAGCGCGCTGATGGACCGCTCGTGCTGGAAGGCGAGCACCTCGGTGGGTGCGAGCAGGGCGGCCTGCCCGCCGGAGTCCACCACCTGCAGCATGGCCCGCAGGGCGACCACCGTCTTCCCGGAGCCGACCTCGCCCTGCAGGAGCCGTTGCATCGGGTGGTCCCCGGCCAGGTCGGCGCTGAGGTCGGCGGCCACCTGACGTTGCCCCTCGGTCAGCGTGAAGGGCAGAGCGGCGTCGAAGGCGTCCACCAGACCGCCACTGCGCCCTGGCCGGGCGGTCGCGGCCTGGGCGGCGATATCCGCGCGGCGGCGGGCCATCGCGGTCTGCAGCAAGAACGCCTCTTCGAACTTGAACCGGCGCCGGGCCCGCTGGTACTCCTCCGTGGACTCGGGGCGGTGGATGGCCCGCAGCGCCTCATGCAGATCGGGCAGCTCCCGTTCCCGGAGCACCTGCTGCGGCAGCGGGTCGAAGATGCCGGCGTCCTCGACGCTGGCCAGGGCGAGGGCGATCGCCTCGCGGACCATGTCCAGCGGCGCGTCGGAACTGGCCGGGTACACCGGTCGCAGTTCATGACCCTCCCGGGCCGGGCGGCTGGTGAGGCCGCGTTCGAACGCGGCCATGTCGGCGCGCAGGTTCCGTAGGTCCTCCTCCAGCGCGTCCTCCGGCGGGATGACCTCATAGGAAGGGTTGCGGAACTGGATCACGCCGCGGCGCCACTGCACGTCGCCAGAGACCTCCACCCGGGTGCCCGGCGGCAGGGTCTTGCGCAGGGCGAAGTCCAGCCTGCGGCCGCGGGCGAAGGAGACCGCCTCGGCCCGGCCGCCCTGGCCGTCGGTGAGGACGACGGTGGTCAGGTGCAGACCCTTCTGCCGGGTGGGCCGGGAGTTGACCTGGACCACCTCGGCCATGATCGTGCCGTACTGTCCGGGCACCACCTCGGCGATGGCGGAGTAGTGGGAGATGTCCTGGACCTTGCGAGGGAAGTGGTAGAGCAGGTCGCGCAGGCTGTGGATACCCAGGCTCGCCAGCCGCCCGGCAGCAGGGCCCACGACCTTCTCCAGGGCGCGATCCGGCCGGATGTCCCTCGGTCGATCTGCCACTGCGGTCTGTACCTCGCGTCGGTCTGGGCCTACTAGGGGGTGTGTACGGAGTTGCCGGCCGGGCGCCCGCCCCTCGGCGGGTAGGGCCCGGGGTGCCGGCGCTCGCGCGGGGCGCCCCGGGGGGGCCGACTGGCGATTCGTCCCCGGCGCTGCGCGCTCATGGTATCGGCGCCCGCCCACAGCGGGTCCCATCAACGCCCGGTAGCCTGACAACGAGGGTGCAGGCCTCAGGAGCAGTGACCAGTCTCACCCGGCGCCCTGCGGTGTGCAGCGTTGTGATCCCGCGCCGCGGTGCAGTATCCTGTACCGGTTGCCCGAAGGGGCGCGCGGGCGGATTCCACGCCCGCACCAGATACCGGCTTCCGTCGCCGATCTCAGGTGACGAGCACACGACCAACCAAGGAGAAACCGTGGCTGCCACGTGCGACGTCTGCGCCAAGTCACCGAGCTTCGGTCACAACATTTCGCACTCCCACCGCCGCACCAAGCGGCGCTGGAACCCGAACATCCAGAAGGTGCGCACCGTGCAGAACGGCACTCCGAAGCGTCTGAACGTGTGCACCTCCTGCCTCAAGGCCGGCAAGGTGGTCCGCGCCGTCTGACCGCGCGCATCGAACCGGCGCTGCACCGGGGCGGCTGAGCCGCCCATGCAGCCGACGCACAGCCGTCCGCCCCTCGGGGGGTGGGCGGCTTCGTCATTGCTAGCGGCAGTTCGT
>CALKWS010000045.1 GCA_938004115.1 uncultured Ruaniaceae bacterium | reverse complement strand
CCTCCAACAGACCGGACATCCGCTCCGAGTCGTGCACGTTCATCTGGCAGCCCAGAGTGCGCACCAGGTAGGTGCGGGCATCGGTCATCGTGTCGCTCACAGTGGGCGATTCTACGTCCCGTCGGGCCGCTACGGTGAAACTCCTCCTGCTCGGATCCGCGGGTGTGTGGTCGGCCCGCGGAGGGGCTAGGTTGCCCCTATGTCAGATGCGACTCCGGACCCTTCGGCCATCACTGTGCCGCCATCCGATATGACTGCGGCCACGGGTGAACCGCTCGTGGTGCTCAGCGGGGTGCAGAAGTACTTCGGTGAGTTGCACGTGCTGCGAGACATCGACCTCACGGTGCACCGCGGTGAGGTCGTGGTGGTGATCGGGCCCTCCGGTTCAGGAAAGTCGACGCTGTGCCGCACGATCAACCGGCTCGAGCCGATCAATGCCGGATCGATCACCCTGGACGGCCAGGAGCTTCCCGCCGAGGGCAAGGCGCTGGCCGCGCTGCGCGCCGACGTGGGCATGGTGTTCCAGGCGTTCAACCTCTTCGCGCACAAGACCGTCCTGGAGAACGTCACCCTGGGGCCGATCAGGGTGAAGAGGCTGAAGCCGGCCGAGGCGCGCGAGGCCGCCATGGAACTGCTGGATCGGGTGGGTGTGGCCGACCAGGCGGACAAGATGCCCGCCCAACTCTCCGGTGGTCAGCAGCAGCGGGTGGCGATCGCCCGGGCGCTGGCGATGCGGCCCAAGGTGATGCTCTTCGATGAGCCCACCTCCGCGCTGGACCCGGAGATGGTCAACGAGGTGCTCGATGTGATGGTGGCGCTCGCCAGGGAGGGCATGACCATGGTGGTGGTCACGCACGAGATGGGGTTCGCGCACAAGGCCGCCGACCGGGTCGTGTTCATGTCCGATGGCCAGATCGTGGAGGTCGCGGAGCCGAACACGTTCTTCTCCGATCCGCGTACCGACCGTGCCAAGGACTTCCTCAGCAAGATCCTCACGCACTGACACCCCGGGTACCGCGCACTCGGCTCAAGCGGCACGCGCCATCGCTCAACCGGTAGGCGGCCCCTCGATCGGCACGCGCCATCGCTCAACCGGCACGCGCCGCAGTCAGCCGCGCCCCTCTGTCGGCGCGTCCGGGGTCTGATCCGGTGTGGTCGGCCCGGCACGCTCGCGAGCGGGAGCCTGGACACTGCCGTGCTCAACAGCCTCCGGTGCGGGCTCCTGGTCAGCGGGCCCCCGCTGCGTCAGTCGGCCATCGGCACCGTTCTCGCCGGACGAACTCGGTGATGGTCCCTGCGGCCCCTTCTGGAGCTTGCGCCGGGAGAACTGCAGGAGGATCGCGGCGGCGACCAGTCCCAGACCCACCAGGGAGATCACGACGTTCGGGTAGACCAACGCGACACCTCCGACCAGGAGCAGCACGCGCTCGACCAGGGTCACGCGGATCAGCAGGTGCCCGGCCAGGCCTGCGGCGATCGCGACCATGCCGGCGATCACCGTCAGTAATGGGACCGGAAGTTCCTGCCACCCCGCCTGCAGCACCAGCGCCGGCTGCAGGACGAAGACGTAGGGGATGAGGAAGCCGGCCACCGCCAGCCGGAGCGCGGTGACACCGGTGCGTAACGGGTTGGCGCGTGCGATCCCGGCCCCGGCGAATGCCGCTAGACAGACCGGTGGAGTGACGTCGGCGAGGATGCCGAAGAAGAACACGAACATGTGCGCCGCGATCAGCGGAGCACCGAAGTCCACCAGGATCGGCGCCGCCACGGTCGCGGTGACGACGTAGTTCGCGGTCGTCGGCAGACCCATTCCCAGCACGAGGCAGGCCAGCATCGTGAACACCAGCACCAGCAGGAAGTGTCCGCCAGCCAGTTCGATGACGCCGCGGCCCAGTCGCTGGCCGAGCGGGGTGTTGGTCACGGTCCCCGCCACGATCCCGGCGGAGGCGCATGCCGCGATCACCGGCAGCGCGGTGCGAGCACCGGCGACCATCAACTCCACGATGCCCCGCGGGCCGAGCCGAGTGGACTTGCGCAGGAAACTCAGCGCGAACGCCACTCCGATCGCCCAGAGCGCCGACCGGGCCGGCGAGGAGCCGCTGAGCAGCATGTAGACGATGACCACCAGCGGCAGGATGAGGTCGATGCGGGTGAGCAGCGACCGCGCGGTGGGCAGATCCGCCTTGCTCATCCCGCCCAGGCCGTCGCGTTTGGCCTCGAAGTGTGTGGAGAGCATGACACCGAGGAAGTACAGCAGCGCGGGAATGATCGCGATGACGATGATCTCGCTGTAGGGCACCCCGGTGTACTCGGCCATGATGAACGCCGCGGCCCCCATGATCGGGGGCATCAGTTGCCCGCCGGTGGACGCAGTAGCCTCCACCGCCGCGGCCGCGTGTGGCCGGAAGCCGCTCTTCTTCATCATCGGGATGGTGAACGACCCGGAGGCGACGGTGTTCGCCACCGAGGACCCGGAGACCATCCCTTGCAGACCGGATGCGGCCACGGCTGCCTTGGCGGGGCCGCCGGTGTACCGTCCGGCGGCCCGGAAGGCCAAGTCAGTGAAGTAGGTGCCGATGTTCGTCTGGATCAGCACCACGGCGAACAGGAGGAACAGGAAGATGAAGGTGGACGACACCTGGATCGGGGTGCCGAAGATCGCCCCGGTCTCGAGGAAGGTGGTGGCGGCGTACGCGGCGAAGTCATTGCCGCTGTGCCGGAAGATCGGGCTGTAGTTCCCGAACACGCCGTACAGGAATGCCGTCCCGGCCACGATGACGATCGGCAGCCCGACGCATCGGCGGGTGGCCTCCAGCACCAGCGCGATCCCGGCGATCGCGACGACGTAGTCGATGGTGTCGTAGCCGAAGATCCCGGGCTGGGGGCTGCGCAGGAAGTCGTACCGGTAGACGATGTAGAGGTTCGCCGCCAGCCCGAGGACGGACAGCAGGAAGTCGTACCAGGGAACACCCCGTCCCCGGCCGATCAGGAAGTCCTTCCAGACGGCACCGGTGGGCGCTCCGAGCGGCTTCTTGCGTGCCGGGTAGAGCAGGAAGATGATCGCCACCGCCCCGCCCACATGGATCGAGCCCTGGATCAGCGTGGGCCGGGACCCGGTGAGCGCGGTGTACAGGTGGAAGAGGGTGAGGGCCACGGAGAGGCCCCCCACGAGCCAACCCCACCAGCCAAGATCCGTGCGGAACCGGCTGGCGGCGTCGTGCTCGCGGAGGACCTCCTGGGCCTCGCCCTCGACCTCAGGTGCGACCTGAGGCGCTACGGGCCGCTTGCTCACTGGCGTTCGATGCCCTGTTCCTCGTAGTAGCGCTCAGCGCCCGGGTGCAGCGGTCCGTCGCCGATGCCCAGCAGGGCGTCCTCGTGGCTGATCAGGTCGCCCTGCGGCAGGGTGATCTGGTCGGAGTGCTCGAAGATCGCCGCGGTCAGGTCGTAGGCGAGGTCCTCGCTCACCTGCGTGGTGGAGGCGAGGATGGCGGCCGAGACCGACAGGGTCAGCACGTCGGAGTCGAGGAACTCGTAGGCGTCCGCGCTGATGGAGTAGGTGTCGAAGTACGTGTCCGCCGCGATCTGGTCCGCGACGTCCTGGTCCAGACCCAGCAGGGTGACGTCCGAGGTGGCGGCCATCTCGTTCAGCGAACCGTTGGGGGTTCCCACCACGAAGATGGAGGCGTCGATGTGCCCGTCCTGGAGCAGCGACTGGGAGTCGGCGAACTCCTCCTCATAGGCGTCGTAGTCGCCCTCTTCGATGCCGTAGGCCGCCAGGATGGCGTCGGACACCGCGCGGGTTCCCGAGCCCGGCGCGCCGACCGCGATCCGTGCCCCCTCCAGGTCCGCCACCGACTCCAGGCCGGTTCCCTCGAGCGTCACGATGTGGGCGGCCTCGGGGTACAGGCCGGCGATCCAGCCGACGTTGGTGATGTCCGCACCTTCGAAGTCGCCCTCGCCGTTCACCGCGGAGATGAAGGTGTCGGACTGGGCCATACCCAACTGCATCGACTCCTGGGAGATCTGTCCGATGTTGTACACCGATGCATCGGTGGAGATGGCATCGACGGTGATGCCGTCGATGTTGTCCTCGAAGATCTGGGCGTACTCCCCGCCGAGCGGGTAGTACACACCGGCGGTGCCGCCGGTGCCGAAGGTCAGGTCGGTGACGAAGTCCCCTTCGTCGCCGACCTCCACGTCGTCGTCCGCGGCGGCGTCATCGTTGCCGTCGCCGTTGCACCCGGCCAGAACCAGCAGGGCGGCCGCGGATGCGGCCAGGACGGATATACCCCGGATGTTCATGGTGACTCTCCTCTGTGTCGCGTCGAATCGGCCGAGAGGGTGCTCGTCATAGAGCGTGGCCGGATCTGCTGTAGGCAGCGTAAGCGACCCGCTGAGGGCGCAAATCGAGGGTCTTGCACGAGCACGCCAATCGTTACCAGATTGTCACCGCTGCGAGGCGATGGGAGCGGCCCTCGGCAGCGGCCCTCGTCGTCGGGACTACGCGCCCTCGTCCTCGTCGTCGAACGTGCCCTCGTCCTCGTCCTGCAGCACCTCGTTGATCAGCCGGTAGGCCATCGAGGCGGGGTAGCCCTTCCGGGCGAGCATGCCCATCATCCGTCGCCGGCGCTTCACCGGGTCCAGGCCCCGGGTGCTGCGGGCCTTGCGCTCCAGCAGCGCGCGGGCGGCGGCCTCCTCGTCCTCCGGCTGGACCTCCTCCAGCGCCGCCTCGGCGTCCTCACCGCTGATGCCCTTGCGCTGCAGTTCGACCGCCAGGGCACGGCGTGCAAGGCCGCGTTCGGACTGGCGGGTGCGCACCAGCATCTCCGCGTAGGCGGCGTCGTCGATCAGCCCGACCTCGGTGAACCGGTCCAGGACCCGGGCCGCGACGTCGTCGGGCACGTCCTTGCGTGCCATCGCCTCGGCCAGTTGTGCACGTGAGCGCGGCGCCTTGGCGAGCATCCGCAGGGCGATGGTGCGGGCGACCGACTCGGGGTCGGGTTCGCGATCCACCGCCGCCGCGCCCGTGGCCGGGGGTTCATCGGTCCGGCCACGGGCGGGCTGGGATTTGTGACGGGGGTTAGAAGTCAACGGCCTCAGCGGCGTCCGGGGCCACCTCGGGTTTGGCGCCGATGCCCAGTTTGGTCTTGATCTTGGTCTCGATCTCCTCGGCCAGTTCCGGGTTGTCCTTGAGGAACCGGCGCACGTTCTCCTTACCCTGACCCAACTGGTCGCCCTCGTAGGTGTACCAGGCGCCGGACTTGCGCACGATGCCGTGCTCCACCCCCAGGTCGATCAGGCCGCCCTCCCGGGAGATGCCCATCCCGTACAGGATGTCGAACTCGGCCTGTTTGAACGGCGGCGCCATCTTGTTCTTCACCACCTTGGCGCGGGTGCGGTTGCCCACCGAATCGGTGCCCTCCTTGAGGGTCTCGATCCGGCGCACGTCGATACGGACCGAGGAGTAGAACTTCAGCGCCTTACCACCGGTGGTGGTCTCGGGACTGCCGAAGAACACCCCGATCTTCTCCCGGAGCTGGTTGATGAAGATCGCCGTGGTGCCGGAGGCGGACAGGGCCCCGGTGATCTTGCGCAACGCCTGGGACATCAGCCGGGCCTGCAGACCCACGTGGCTGTCGCCCATCTCGCCCTCGATCTCCGCCTTGGGCACCAGTGCGGCCACCGAGTCGATCA
>CALKWS010000044.1 GCA_938004115.1 uncultured Ruaniaceae bacterium | reverse complement strand
CAGTGGTACGGCGGGCCGCTGCCCGAGCCGGCCGCCGCAGAGTGGTGAGTGTCGTGTCCGGGCCCGGTCCGGCAAGCGCGTGTCCCGTGTCGTAGGCCGGTTCCGCCGCGGGCGCCCTAGGATGCAGCCCTGTTCGCCAGAGGGCCCCGGTGGCACCATAGCCCCATGGCGAAGCAGCGCCGGAGCGATGCCCAGCCGGCCCGCGGCGACGAGCCAGGCAGGGGTAAGCAGCCCGGTCCCGGTGACCAGAGCGGCCTGGCTGAGGAACCGGCCACCGGCCAGGAACCCGCTCCGATCGAGGTTCGCCCGGCCACGTCCTGGGAGGACCTGGCCGTCATGCTCGGCCCGAAACGCATCGATGCCACCGTGTGCTGGTGCCTCAGTTACCGCGCGCTGACCAAGGACCAGCAGGACCTGCGGGGCCCCGATCGCAGCGCCCTCGCCCGGGAGATCTACTCCGCGGGCCCGCCACCGGGTGTCCTCGCCTACCGAGACGGGCAGGTGGTCGGGTGGGCGGCGGTGCAACCACGCGCCAACACCACCTTCGCCCGCAGTCGCACCATCCCCCGGGTCGATGATCTACCCGCCTGGTCCGTCTGGTGCGTGCGGGTCCGCCCAGGCCACCGACGCCAGGGGATCTCCCACCACCTGGTCGCCGGTGCGGTCGACTTCGCCCGGGCACAGGGGGCGCCGATGCTGGAGGCGTACCCGGTGGATAACCGTGGGGCGAAGGTCGATCTGACGATGGCCTACGTCGGCGTGCGCGCCACCTTCGAGCGTGCCGGGTTCACCGAGGCGGCTGCAACCACCTCGGTGCTCAACGGGTTCCCGCGGGTGCTGATGCGCAAGGATCTGCGCTGATCGAGATGGTCAGCGCGAGATGGTCAGCGCGTCCGTACGGTCGCGTTCAGCCGAGTCGCTCCTGCACCTCCGCCAGGGATGGGTTGGTGGCGGTGGATCCATCGTGGAACAGCAGGGTCGGCACGGTCTGGTTGCCGTCGTTGGCTTCCTGGACGAACGCGGCCGCTTGCTCATCGTGCTCGATGTTGACCTCGGTGTACGGCACACCCTCGCGGTCCATCTGTGACTTCAGCCGGCGGCAGTAGCCGCACCAGGTGGTGCTGAACATCGTGACGCTGCCGGCCTCCGGTGGAGTGGTGCTGGTGGTGCTCACAGAATGCTCCAAACATGGTCGACGATCTCGCTTCCCTTCCAGGCTACCGGCGGCTCATCGGCCCTCCATGTGGAGTTGGGCACCTCCTGGGCCGTGCTTGTCCGCCGTCCACCATGCGGCTCCGCCGTCCCCGTGCCGGTCCACCGTCCACACGGCCGGCCGGGCCGGCCCCGGGTGTGGGTACCGGCTGGGACAATGGACCCCGATGAGCACACACACCACGGTCGAGTCCCTCCTCGAGGCACTCGACCCCGATCAGCGCGCCGTCGCCGAGCACCTGACCGGGCCGGTGTGCGTCCTGGCCGGCGCCGGCACCGGTAAGACCAGGGCCGTGACCTATCGCATCGCCCACGGGGTGCTGACAAACACCTACAACCCCACGGCCGTACTCGCGGTGACCTTCACCGCCCGCGCCGCCGGGGAGATGCGTTCCCGGCTCCGGGACCTGGGCGTGGCCGGAGTGCAGGCCCGCACCTTCCACGCCGCCGCCCTGCGGCAACTGTCGTACTTCTGGCCGCAGGCCATCGGCGGATCCGTCCCGCGCATCGTCGAGCACAAGGCCTCTCTCATCGGTGAGGCGGCCGGTCGCCTCGGCCTGGAGGTGGACCGCCTCGCGATCCGCGATCTGGCCGGAGAGGTGGAATGGGCCAAGGTCACGATGGTCACGCCGGAGGACTACCCCCGCACGGCCGCCGCGCAAGGGCGCACCGACGTAGCCGGCCAGGACCCCACCACCGTGGCCCGCCTGCTGAGCGTCTACGAGCAGGTCAAGACCGAACGCGGCGTGATCGACTTCGAGGACGTTCTGCTGCTCACCGTGGGGATCCTGGCCGAACAGCCCGATATCGCCGCCACGGTGCGCCGGCAGTACCGCCACTTCATCGTCGATGAGTACCAGGACGTCTCTCCGTTGCAGCAGCGCCTGCTGGACCTGTGGCTCGGGGACAGATCCGAGGTGTGCGTCGTCGGCGACGTCTCCCAGACGATTTACTCCTTCACCGGCGCCACCCCGCGATACCTGACGGAATTCGCCCGCCGCTACCCCGGGGCGAAGGTGATCACCCTCAATCGGGACTACCGCTCCACCCCGCAGGTGGTCTCGCTGGCCAACAACGTGCTCGCGCGGGCCGGCCGCGCTAGGTCCAGCGCCGCCGTCGAACTGGTGGCGCAGCGTCCGAGCGGCCCGGCCGTGCGGTTCGAATCCTATGCCGACGACGACGCCGAGGCCGCCGGCGTAGCAGCACGGATCGCAGCACTCATCAAGGACGGTGTGAAAGCGAGCGAGATCGCGGTGCTGTACCGCACCAACGCCCAGGCGCCGGCCTACGAACAAGCCCTGAGCCAGGACGGTATCGGCTACCTGGTGCAGGGCGGGGAGCGGTTCTTCTCCCGCTCGGAGGTGCGCGAGGCAATCGTGCTGCTCCGCGGGGCTGCCCGCGCACCAGGTGATGCGCCCATGCCGGAGATCGTGCGCGATGTGCTCACCAGCGCCGGCTGGAGCCCGGAGCCGCCGTCCGCCCGTGGTGCAGTACGGGAGAAGTGGGAATCGCTGAACTCGCTGGTCATGCTCGCCGATGACCTGGCACGGACCCGCGGTGCGGACATGGCCGGTTTCATCGCAGAACTCGCCGAGCGTGCGGCCGCCCAGCACGCCCCCACCGTCGAAGGCGTCACGCTCGCGTCCCTGCACGCCGCCAAGGGGCTGGAATGGGACGCGGTGTTCCTGGTCGGCATGTGCGAGGGCTTGATGCCCATCTCCCTGGCTGAGGGACAGGAGGCGATCAACGAGGAGCGCCGGCTGTTGTACGTGGGGATCACCCGAGCCCGCGAACACCTGCAACTGTCCTTCGCGCGAGCGCGCACCGCGGGCGGGCGGGCCGGGCGCAAACCGTCACGGTTCCTGGACGGGATCTGGCCGGCATCAGACGGGCCTGAACCCAGCCGTGCCAAGCACCGGCGTTCCCGTGCCGGGCGCCGTCAGGACGTCGCCGATCAGGTGGCGGCAGCCGATGCCGACCCGGAGATCTTCGAACGCCTGCGCACCTGGCGTGCGCAGGTCGCGACCGAGACGGACAAACCCGCGTTCACGATCCTGCACGATTCCACGCTGGTGGCGATCGCCGCCGCCCAGCCCAAGGACCTTCGTCAACTCGCGCTGCTGCGGGGGATCGGGCCGACGAAACTGGAGGCCTACGGCCCGAGCGTGCTGGCACTGGTGCGCGGCGATCAACCGCCCGCCGCCTGAAGCCGCGCGCGACGATCAACCGCCCGCCGCCTCAACCCGCGCACACACCCCGCGCCGCAATGTGCGGCACCTCAGGACAGATGTCATGGCGGAGATAGGACATCGGGTAGTTCCGCCTCGATCCTGGCGTTTCTAGGCTTTCTGATCATGTCGTTCTCGCACCCGAAAAGGTCGTGATGCATGACATCTGTAAGAAAGTCCGGAAAATAGGTTGGCCCGGTGTCGGAACCGTTCTACTGTGGGACACGTTCCTGACCGACCGAACCGTGCCTAGCCAGCAAACAGCGGTTCCCGACGCTCGAAGGAGGTGAGCACCGATGATCGAAACACAGACGATGACCGGCACTCGTGAACGCATGAGAATTGCCTTCGCGACCCCCGCCATGCACTTGCGCGGCACGCCCATCAACGGTGCCGCCTATCGCGTCGTCGGCGCCGATATCGGCGTTCGGGATCTCCTCGCCGGAGATTCTGATGCCCGTTCTTTCGGCGCACTCGCCCACGGCTCTGCGGTACACGGCTGATCGATGTGAGATCGGCTGTCGGCCGCGGGGTCCCCACAGGGTCCGCGGCCTTTTTGTCTCCCTGACGAAAGCGGTCGAGCGGGCCGGCACAGCCCCTTCAATGCCTCAGGAGCATCCCGTGCAGTACACCTCGATTCTCGACCACGCGTCGGGATCGTCCGCCAGCTGGCCACTCGAACCCGTGCCGTCGTTCGTCGACGCCGATGTGACCCTTCCGTGCCAGGACCTGGACACCGCCGATCTATGGTTCGCCGAGCGCACCGCCGAGGTGGAGCAGGCGAAGGCGTTGTGCGGTCCCTGCCCGATCAAGCAGGAATGCCTTGAGGGTGCCCTCTCCCGGCGCGAGCCGTGGGGCGTCTGGGGCGGTGAGGTCTTCGTCGACGGTGCCATCGTGGCCCGTAAACGGGGACGCGGACGGCCACGCAAGGACGATCCGCACGCACCGGCCCGCCACCGGGGTACCCCGGCGGCCTGAGGACCCACCGGCGCGGACCAGCACGGGCGGCCACCGGCCGTCCCGCAGTCTTGGTCCGCACGACGGCCGACCGACCGCTCGGCGCACCGAATTCGTGGTGCGGCGAACGAGGGCTACGACGTGCTGCCTGGAAACGCACACCGATTCAGCAGCACGACCTCGACCGCATCGCCACCACCTGCCATACAACTGCGGAGTTCGCGTTGTACGGATCAGGTCCACCCCAGTTCTTTACGACCGCTCAGAGGAGTCCCCATGACTGCCGGTCAGTTGTATCCGCTGCCCCGCCGGGTGGCGCTGTCTGCAGGGCTCACCCTCGTTCGCTGGGCACGCCGGCCACCGAACCGTGCCGAAGAACGTACCGTCGCGCAGACCGCGACCGATCGGAGCCGCGCGGTGCTCAGGTACCGCACGGCCCGAGAAGTCGCGGCCCGGCGAGACCGGGAGTTGCACCAACTCCTGAGCCATCCGCGCTATCTGTGAGCGCGCTGCAGATGCGCAGCACCCATCAGTGACGAAGTCCCACGAGGCCCGGGCGACACGAGTCGCCCGGGCCTCGTCGTGTTCGGTGGTCAACTCGCTTCGGCGTGCAGCGCCCCCGGTGCGCAGCCACACTCGGGATGCGGTTCCCACACTCGCCGTTCGGGCACCGGGTCCCATGCGCTCACCTGCACCGAGGCGTCCTGCAGGTCCACCCGGCGGCCATCGACGAGGGCCAGCACCTGATGCGCGGCGATGGCCGCCCCCATCCACGCCAGCGAGGTTTCCGGCGCCGGCACGTCCTTGGTGGCGGCTTGGGCGGCCACCGCCGGCCAGCGTGGATCCTCGTCGCAACGATGCAGATCCAGGCACCGCAGACATGCCCCGGCCCCTGGGCGGACCAGCGGTCCGATCATCACGTCCAGGTCACGCACCAGTACCGGAAGGTGGCACACGTCGTGTCGGACCAGGTCGCGATAGGTGACCGGGTCGGCGACGGCTGACTGCACGAGCACCACTACGTCGGCGTGCTTGCTGATCCGGGGCACCACGCGGGCCTTGGGGTGCACCGAGCGCAGCACACTCAACGCCACATCCTGCCGGGGCTTACCGACGTCTCCAGCACGGTAGAGGCCGCCGCCCACGTCGGAGTGGCGCACCCGGGTACCGTCCGTGACCCCGAGCAGCCCGACCCCGGCATCCACCAGGACACAGGCGAGGCGCAGAGCGAGCGGGTTGAGCCCGCGGATCCCCACCGTGGCCTCGGCCCGATCAGCCGGGCGGCTCTGGCCGGCCACCTCCGCCCGGTGCCAGTAGGCCACGTCCGGATCCGTCTGCAACTGGGGATGCACCTCCGGCTCGCCGTCGAGCACGAGCCCAGCCCGCCGCAGCCGTGCCAGCAACGCCTCCACCGCCGCCGTGTCCAGCCCCAATTCCCGTCCGTGCAGATGGAACTCGGCCACGTCGAAGCAATGCGGGAGCCGGTCCAGTAATCGCTGCTCATCGCCGCTGAGCCCGCCCAGGCGCAGGCTTCCCCGCGGATCCAGGCCGATCTGGCTCTCGCCGGGGCCGCGCCAGTACACCTCGAAGCCCGGTCGTATCCACATCGCGGGTCACCTCCTGTGTCGGTGCACAGGAGGCTCGCACAGGTCCCGGGTCGCGCGTGTGCTGCCGGCCCGATCTGTGGACAAGGGCTGTGGACGATCCGTCAGGCGCCTCGGCCGGGCTCGTTCAGGACCGGCTGGTACCGGCCTCCCCGGCGGGATCGTCGTCCTGTCCGCGGTCGTCCTGTCCGCGGTCGTCCGCTCCGTCATCGTCCGGCCCGCTCTCGCGCTCTGCGTCGCCGGGCTCCTCGTCGTCGGCGCGTTCGTCCTCCGTCTGGGCGGCCGCTTGCCGTTCGGCCTCATCCCGGTCGTGCTCCCGGGCGCCCTCGGAGAAGTCCAGATCACCCGCGAGCATCCGCGACAGCGCATCGTCCACGTCCGCATCGTCGGCGATCGCGGCCTCGCGGCGGCTCAGGAACGTGCCCGGGTCGTCCAGGTCCTCGGCTGTGGGGAACACGTCGGGGTGGGCCCACAGCTCGTCGCGCTCGGCGATGCCCCGCTCCCGGCCCACGACCGCCCACAGCAGTGCGGCGTCGCGCGCCCGGCGCGGCCGCAACTCCAGGCCCACGAGCGTGCGGAACGTGTCCTCGGCCGGGCCACCGGCAGCCCGGCGGCGTCGCAGCATTTCTCGCAGCGGCACCGCGTGCGGCAG
>CALKWS010000043.1 GCA_938004115.1 uncultured Ruaniaceae bacterium | reverse complement strand
GGCTGCCGATCGCCGCCTACGTGCTCGGCGACGCCTCCCTGGTGGCCCCCGTCCTAGTCCTGCAGATGCTCGTCCTGCAACCCGTGGCCCTGGCGATCATGGACCGCTCCACCGCGGCGAGCGGCACCTCCCGGCGGGCACTGACGCTCCGGACGGTGTCCAACCCATTGCTGCTGGGGGCGCTGGCCGGGCTGATCCTGGCAGTGACCGGGTGGCAGTTGCCGGCCGTGGTCGCCGAACCGATCAACCTGGTGGCGGCGATGGCCGTACCCTCGATGCTGCTCGCCTACGGCGTGTCCCTGCGGGTGGGCCCCCGAGCCGGCACGGGCGTGGGAATGGCGGAGGTCGGTACCACCGTAGCGCTCAAACTGCTCGTCCAACCGGGCAGCGCCTACCTGATCGGCTGGGCGGTGGGTCTGGACGCGCAGTCGCTGTTCGCCGTCGTCGTGCTCGCCGCCCTGCCCGCCGCACAGAACATCTTCGTGCACGCGGTGCGCTACAACCGCGGGGTGCGGCTCGCCCGGGATTCGATCTTCCTCTCCACGGTGCTCTGCCCCGCCGCGATGCTGGTGATCGCCGGCCTCCTGGCCTGAACAGGTGCGGCACCCCGGCGGGGGTGAATACGCGACGTCCGGCGGGTTATCGACCGATTCGGTGTCCATCCGTTCTAACGTGGAGAGGTGATCCCCGTACGCCGTTCCCGATCGGCCGGCCGCGACCGCGACCGGCCCGCGCCGCCGTCGCCGGCGCCGATCACCCCACGGGAACGGGTGGTGGCCGACGCCGCCCGGAACTGGCGCGCCGCCCTGTCGGAACTGTCCGGTTCCAGCGCCCTGTGGGACGTGCGAGCACTCGGCGATGCCCTGGTGGACCTGACCTCCGCCCACCCCTCGGGCGTGGCGCAACTGTTCGCCGGCCGGCCCACCCGGCTGAGCAACCTGATCCGGGAGGGCGCCGCCCTGGCCCAGGCCCGCCGTCGGGTGCGGATGGTCTCGGCGCGCACCGACGAACTGGCCCAGCGATACGGCGTGGCCCCCACCTACGTGGCCATGGGCATCGCCACCTGGCGCACCACCACGGGTACCGCCAGCGACGCCGCGGCCGGAACCGCGGCCGCCGCCGTCACCCGCCCCTTCCACCTGGACTCTCCGACCCAACCCTTCGACCCCGCGCGCGCAGAAGCCCCCCACCACCGGGGCAGCGACTCCCCGGGCGGGTCCACGCCCGCCGCTGCCTCCCCCCGCACCTATCTGGACGGTAGCGGTCCGGCCGAACCGGAGGAACCGCTGACCCGGGCGGTACGCGCACCGGTGCTCCTGCGACCGGTGCGGCTGCATACCTACGGCGCCGACGCCGAGGTGGAACTCGCCCTGGACCCGGCCGTGGAACTCAACCCGGTGCTGGTGCGGGACCTGCAGGCCCGCGGAGTGGACCTGGACGCCGCCGGGATCGCCGCGGCCACCATGACGCCCCACGGGTTCGCACCCCAGGCCGCGCTGGAGGAGATCGCGTCCCTGGGCCATGCCCTACCGGAGTTCCAGCTGGAACGCCGGATCGTGCTCGGTGCGTTCGTGCACCCCGGCCAGTCGCTGGCCGAAGATCTGGACGCGCTCGGCGAACGGCTCCCGCAGCACCCGCTCATCGCCGCCCTGGCCGGGGACGACCAGGCCCGCGAGCAGATCGGCAACCACCGGCTGCCGCCCGGACCCGGAGCGGACCGGAACCCGGACCAGGACACCTACGTGGGGGACCTGGACCGGACCCAGCAACGGGTGGTCGACGCCGTCGACGCCGGGGCCCATCTACTGGTTGACACCCCGCCCGGGGTGGACGCCGCCGGCACGGCCGCGGCGATCCTCGCCCACGCCGTGACCAAGGGTGCCCGGGTGCTGTACGTGCCCGGCACCAAACGCGCGGCGCAGGCTCTGACCGACCGGCTGCGCGCGCTGGGACTGGCGGACCTGACCCTCGACCTGCCCGGGATGCCCTCCTGGCGCGCCGACGCCGTCCGGCACGTGGTCGACGGCCTCAACCCGCCCGAACCCGAGGTGGACGAGCAGGAACTGCGCGCCACCCGGGAGGAACTCACCCGCGCCCGGCAGGCCCTGGACGGTTTCGTCACCGCGCTGCACCACCGGCGCGAACCGTGGAAGGCCAGCGCCTACGAGGCGCTGCAGGCCCTGGCGGCACTCACCTCCCAACGCCCCGGCCCGCGCACCCAGGTACGGCTGGAGGGGCCGGTGATCACCCTCGACGAGGCCGGCCGGGTGGAGGCCCGCGAGGCCCTCGCCCGGGCGGCGGCCCTGGGTGCGTTCCGCCTGCGCGCGGCCGACACCCCCTGGTTCGGTGCCGAACTCACCAGCGCCGAGCATGCGCTGAGCACGCTGGAGAAGGTCCGGCAACTGTCCGAACTCATGCCCACCCTGTTGGAGCAGGTGGAATCCACTTCGGCGCAGACCGGGCTGGACCAGGCCACCACGTTCACCGAGTGGGGTAAGCAACTGCGGCTGCTGGAGGGGATCCGCTCCTCCTTGGAGGTGTTCACCTCCCAGGTGTTCGAACGGTCCGCGAAACAGATGGCCGCTGCCACCGCCACGCGCGCCTGGCGGGCCGAGCGCGACATCGACCTGGGCTGGTCCGCCCGCCGTCGGCTGCGCCGCCAGGCCCGAGACCTGATCCGCCCCGGCGTGTCGGTCCCGGACCTGCACGGCCAGTTGGTGGACGTGGAACGCCGCCGCGAGCAGTGGCGCACGATGTGCTCCGGCGGGGCCTGGCCGCACCTGCCCGAGGGGCTGGGGCAGAGCACCCAGACCCACCGGCGGGTCCAGGACCTGCTCACCGACCTCACCGACGTCCTGGCCCCCACCATCGGCGGGCAGGCGCTGGCGGACATGCCGCTGCCGGACCTGGCCGCGCGCCTGGAACGGCTCGGCGCCGACGACGACTCGGTGCGGCAGATGCCCGAACGCGCCGCGGCACTGTCGGTGCTCACCTCGATGGGCCTGGCGCCGCTGGTGGCCGACCTGACCAGCAGGCGGGTCCCCACCGAGATGGTCGGTGCGGAGTTCGAACTGGCCTGGTGGTCCTCGGTGCTGGAGGAAATGCTCACCGCGGACCCGGCGCTGTCCGGGATCGACGCCGACTCCCTGACCCAGATGACCCAGCGGCTCCGTGACGCCGAGCCGAGGCACCTGGAGTCCCTGACCATCCCGGTGCGCCGCACGTTGCGCGCCCGGGTGCGTGCGGCGATCGAGGCCGACCGGCCCAGGGCGCAGGACCTGTACCGCGCTGCCCACAGCGGCCTGCGCGACCTGAGGGAGATGCTTACCCGGTTCGGCGATGTGGCCTGGGAACCGCGGCCGGTCTGGATGGTGCCACCGATGGTGGTACCCACCGTGCTCGGCGAACAGGAGTCGGTGGACCTGTTGGTGCTCGACGCCGTGCAGCACCTGCCGGTGGAGCACGCCATCCCCGCGATCGCCCGGGCCAAGCAGGTGGTGGTGCTGGGCGATACCCGGCGCGGTGGGGCCGGGGTGGTGCAGGCGCTGTCCTGGCTGCCGACCATCACCCTGTCCGGGGACCGTGCCGACCTGGACCCCGAGGTCGCCGCCTTCCTGGCCACCCACGGCTATGCCGACGTGGTCCGCCCGATGCCCGCCCCGCCGCGCCGTCGCCCGATCCGGCTGGAGTTGGTGGACGGCACCGGCATGCCCGCCCCCGACTCCCCGGTGGTGGAGAGCGTGCAGGCCGAGGTGGACCGGGTGGTGGACCTGGTGATCGACCACGCGTTGATGCGCCCGGAGGAGTCCCTGGCGGTGATTACCCTGAACACCCGCCACGCCGACCGGGTCCGGGAGGCCGTGTTGGCCACCGCGGAGGGCTCACGCACCCTGGGGACGTTCTTCGACCCGGCCAACACCGAGGCCTTCACCGTGGTGGAGGCCGACGCGGCCGCGGGGCTGCGGCGTGACGCGGTGATCCTCAGCCTCGGTTTCGGCAAGACCCCGCACGGGCGGGTCCTGCACCGCTTCGGCACGATCTCCGGCCCGCACGGGGGGAGTTACCTCACCGATGCCCTCGATGCGGTGCGGCGCCGGTTGACCGTGGTCAGCTGCTTCAGTGCCGAGGATCTGGACCCGCACCGCCTGCGCACCCGCGGGGCCCGGATGCTGCGGGAGGTGCTGCAGTTCGCCCACGACGGCGGGCTGCCGGAGAAGCAGGAGCAAGCCGAGTCCACCCCCGATCCGCTGCTGAACGACCTCACCGAACGACTGCGCCGGCGCGGGCTGCGGGTGGTGCCCCGCTACGGCAAACCCGGTGGCGTGCGCATCCCGCTGGCCGTGGGCCACCCGGCGCTGCCCGGGGAACTGGTGCTGGCGATCCTGACCGACGACGACACCTACGTCGCCGAACCGAGCCTGCGCGTGCGCGAACGCCACTGGGTCCAGCGGTTGCGGGACCGGGGATGGCAGGTGCACATGGTGTACTCCCCGGCGGTGTTCATGGACCCCCAGACCGTCGCGGACCAGATCGCCGCCAAGGTCAGTGACATCGTCACCGAACGCCACGGCGGTGCCCCCGCCGGGCCGGCTCCGGTGGTGCCGCACCCGATCGACCCTGAGGACGATCCCCTGGTGACCACGAACGCGACCCTCTCGGCGATCCGGGGGGAGCAGATCGCCGGGGCACGCGAGGCTCGCTCCGTGCACACCGCCGCGATCGCGGGAGAGCGCACCGCGCGACCACCGGTGGAACCGGGGCGGCCGCTGGCCGAGTACGGCGATGACGACCTGGACGCGCTGGTGGCGTGGATCGGTTCGGACGAACGGCCCCGGACCGCCGAGGAACTACGCACCGAACTGGCCAAGGAACTAGGGCTGACCCGGCGGGGCCGGCAGACGAACGCGATCCTGGGTCACGCGGTGCAGCGCTCCGGGTTGGCCGTGGAGCGGCCGGGCGACGGTGTGCCGTCCGCCTCGGCCTCATCGGCGCCGTCCGAGGGCAGCCCGTCCGCCCCATCGGCTTCCGCGTCCAGCCCCTCCGCCCCGTCGGCGCCGAGCCCGGCGGGTTCCGCGTCCAGCCCCGCGGACCCTGCGCCCAGCCCCGCGGACCCCGCGTCCAGCCCGGCCTCGGCGGAGAGCCCCGATGAGCCCGCGGACGATCCCACCGACGCCGGGCCGAAGCGCCAGGGCGGCGGTTCGTCGGCCCCATCGCGCCGGTCCTGGCGGCGGGTCGACTCGGTGCTGCCCGGGCGCGCCAGTGAGGACGACCCGCGCGCCTGGGGTGAGCATCCCGAGAACGACGACGATCGCATCCTGAGCGAGAAGCCCCCGCACTGGAGTTGAGGCGGCCCGCCGGCGGTCAGCAGCCGCAGCGCACTGCGGTCGAGGCAGAGCCGCGCACCCGCACCGAGGCAGTAGCGCAGCCGCACCGAGGCAGCAGCGCGTACCGGGGCAGCCGTACCGCGGCAGCAGCGCGTACCGGGGCGGCCGCGCGGTTCAGCCCTGCATCGCGCGGAACGCGGCTCAGAGCGTGCGGCCGGTGCCTCCGCGGGTCTTGAGGGAGTCGCGGATCTCCCGCAGCAGCAGGATCTGCTCCTCGACCTCTTCCTCCTGCCCGCGCATCCGGCGCTCGTTCAGCTTGTTCATCGGCACCACCACGATGGCGTACAGCGCCAGGGCCACTAGCAGGAAGTTCACCAGGGCCGTGATCACCGTGCCGATCTGCACCACCGCATCACCGACGGTGAAGGCCAGGACGTCGTCGAACGTCGGCTCCCCGAACAGCCCGGCAATCAGCGGGTTGATGACGTTATCCACCAGGTTGTTGACCACCAGGGTGAACGCCGCGCCGATCACCACGCCGACGGCGAGGTCGATCGCGTTCCCGCGGGCGATGAACTCCTTGAAGCCCTTCCACATGGCCGTTACCTCCATTCGCCTCAGGCCGGTGAGTCCCCGACCAGGACGGCCCGAAATGGCGCGAATCCGCTCGCACCTGTGAGTACAGTAGCGTCTTGGCTGCGGACCGCTAGCACCACCACGTCATCCTGGGCGTTCGAGGGCGCCAGTCCAGGTCCGAGCAGGCCGGATCCGGCGTCGGCGGCTTCAGGCAGGCTCAGGATCACCGCGCGCTGGGTGATCAGGTCGGCCTGTTCACGTTGCCCGCCGGTGTCGGCGGGCGCGAGGTACAGGTCCACCAGGTCCCCCGGGCGGGCCAGGTGCATGACAGCGGGGTCGGCCAGCCGCACCGGCACCACCACGGTGCCCGGTGGAGCGCCGTCGGCCAGACCCGGCCCCACGAGCATGGTGGTGGCCACCGGCAACCCCGCGGGCAGACCCACCGCCATCCTGGACCCCACCAGCTCCTCGATGACGGGCCGGTGCGCCGGCGGATCGGGGTCGTGCCGCACCCCGAGGTCGGCCTCGGTGAGTATGGTCCCCGCGCTCAGGTCGTGGGCGGCCACCACCACCGGCGTCGTCACCGGGTCCGGCGGGCGCACCTGCATCACCACGATCGCCACCGCCGCCCCGACGCAGCCGGCCGCGATCACCCAGCGCAGACGCCATAACCGTGCCCGGGTCGCCACCTTCATGCCCAGCCCCTCGTTCGGTGATAGTTGCTCACCGCAAGCACGTTAGACAGCGCGGCACTGCGCACCGCCGCCAGGGCGCCGGCATGTGGATCGCCGGTGCTGCCCGGCTCCGCTGTGGACGAGGTCGGCGGCGCGACCGTACCTCAGGCGGCGCGACCGTATCTGGGTCGGCGCAGCCGTAACTCAGCCGGTGCGGCCGTAGCCCAGGCGGCGTGACCGGACCTCAGGCGGTGGCGCCGGCCTTGGCCGCCGGTTTCTTCGCCGTCGAGCCGTTGCTCTTCGCCGCCGGCTTGGCCTCCTTGCTCGTCGAGCCCTCGGAGGAGCCGCCGGACCCCTCCGAACCACTGCTGGACGAGGTCTCCTTGCCGGCGCCGGACTTCTCCTTGCCGGAACTGTCCTTGCCGGCGCCGTTCGTGGAGCCGTTCCCGCTCCGGGAGTCGGTGCGGTAGAAACCCGAACCCTTGAAGACCACACCCACCGCGGAGAACTTCTTCCGCAACCGTCCCTGGCACTGCGGGCAGGTGGTCAGGGCGTCATCGCTGAACGCCTGGTAGATATCGAAGGCGTGCCCGCACTCGGTGCAGGCGTAGGAGTAGTTCGGCACGTGCCCTCCGCTAAGGTCCACGCGGCCCGGATATGGCGGCCGCCACAGGTGATTGTAAGCGGTCCACCGGCCATGCGTCGGTGACCTGGGCCACCACTCGCGCTGCGGTGACCTGGACCAGCGCCGTGCGGCG
>CALKWS010000042.1 GCA_938004115.1 uncultured Ruaniaceae bacterium | reverse complement strand
GAGCAGGCCGGCGTCCAGGAGCAGGCCGGCGCTCAGGAGCAGACCGGCGTCCAGGAGCAGGCCGGCGTCCACACAGAATTCGAAGCCCACGAGGAAGAGGGGGAACGATGAGCGCGCTTTGGATCGGCACGATCGCCGCGGCGGTGGGGTGCTTCCTGCTGAAACTGCTCGGCACCGCGATGCCCGAGTCGCTGCTCGACCACCCGCTGGTCCAGGCCGTTGCCCGGTACCTGCCGGTGGCGATGCTCTCGGCGCTGATCGTCACCGAACTCGCCGCCGGCGACGGCGGATACCAGGTGGACTGGCGCGTGCTCGTCGGCGTCGGGGCCGGGGTGGTGGCCCTGCTGCTGCGGTTCGGGTTCCTCGTGGTGTTCGGCGTGGCGATCGTGGTCACCGCGCTGCTGCGCCTGGTCACCTGACCCGAGGGCCCGGCCCGCACGCGCACCCGGCTCAGCGGTTGCATGGTCAGGTCCAGCCCGTAGCGTGAAGAAATGAGCCGGATCGTCGTAGTAGGAGCAAGCGGTAACGTCGGGACAGCGGTGCTTCGGGCGCTCGTGGACGACGCCGAGATCACCTCGGTCCTGGGCGTGGCCCGAAGGCCTCCGATCACCGAGGAATCCCCGTACGCGGACGTGGAGTGGGCGGCGGTCGACATCGCCGAAGGCCCCCACGTGGTGGACGATCTCACCCAGGTGTTCGCCGGTGCCGACGCGGTGATCCACCTGGCCTGGCAGATCCAGCCGAACACGCGGCGCTCGCAGTTGCGCGAGGTGAACGTCGAGGGAACCCGGCGGGTGGCGCAGGCCGTGGGCCGCGCCGGGGTGCCCCAGTTGCTCGTGGCTTCCTCCTGGGCCGCCTACAGCCCCGACCCGGACAAGCAGGCCCGCACCGAGGACTGGCCCACCAGGGGCGTGGGCTCCTCGCACTACAGCGTGGACAAGGCGGCACAGGAACGCGTGCTCGACGAGTTCGAGCAGGCCCATCCACAGGTGCGGGTGGGCAGGCTGCGAACCGCACTGGTGTTCCAGCGGGATGCCGGGGCCTCCATCACCCGCTACTTCATCGGCCCGTACCTACCGCCCAAGGTGCTCCGCCCGGGAACGCTGCCGGTGGTCCCGCTACCGGCCGGGCTGCGGGCCCAGGTGGTGCACGCCGATGACGCCGCGGCCGCCTATCTGGCGGTGCTGCGCTCCGGGGCCCACGGGGCGTTCAACGTCGCCGCCGAACCGATCCTGGACGTGCCCGCGCTCGGGGAGGTCCTGGGGCAGGGCCGCACCGTGGAGGTGCCGTGGCGGGCGATCCGGCCGCTGCTGTACTACGGGCACAAGGCGCGCCTGGCCGCCGCCGACGAAGGCTGGCTGGACATGGCGCGGGAACTGCCGATGATGGACACCACCCGCATCCGGGAACTGGGATGGGAGCCGCGCCACAGTGCGCAGGAGACGCTGCGGGAGATGCTGGAGGGCATCGCTTCCTCCACCGGCCGGCCGACCCCGGTGATGGCCCCGGATGTACGAAGTTTCGGCGCCGTGGACCAGGTGGTGTACGACACCACCGTCGGCGAGGTCGAGGTGCCGCAACTGCCACCGGGCGCCGGATCGGTGCCCGATCATGTCGATGGTTCGTTGCTGGGCCTGTACCTCTCCGACCACCTGGCCGGCGCCACAGCAGGCAGGAACCGCATCCACCAGATGGTGCAGTCCTACGGCAACACGCGCATCGGACCCGACCTGGCCCGCATCAGCAAGCAGATCGACGGCGAGTACGCCTTCCTCAACGACCTCATCGACGCCCTGGACCTGCGCGAACGCAACCCGCGCCAGGCCCTGGGGGCACTCGGCGAGCGCGCCGGCCGGCTGAAACTCAACCAACGGTTGTTCCAACCTTCCCCGATGAGCCCGCTGCTGGAGGTGGAACTGATGCGTTCTGCGGTGATCGGCAAACGCTCCGGCTGGCAGGTACTGGCCACCTACGCGCAGGACCTGGGGCTGCCCGAACAGGT
>CALKWS010000041.1 GCA_938004115.1 uncultured Ruaniaceae bacterium | reverse complement strand
GGGGGTCCAGGTAGGCATAAATCACGTCGACCACAAGGTTGACCAGGGTGACACCTACGATGATCATCAGCGTGGCTCCCTGAATCAGCGCGTAGTCACGTTGTTCGATTGCCTGCAGCAGCATCCGGCCCAGGCCCGGGTAGTTGAACACCGATTCGGTCACGACCGTGCCGCCGATGAAGGTTCCAAGTTGCAGCCCCAGCACCGTCACGAACGGCAACAACGCGTTTCGCAGAGCGTGGCGGGCTACCACGAGCCATTCCACCAATCCCTTGGCCCGCGCGGTACGCACGTAGTCACGTCGCAGCGTCTCCGACAAGGACTGGCGCAGGAACCGGCCCAGGATCCCGGAGATGAAGATGCCCAGCGTCAACCCGGGCAGGATCAGGTTGCGGAGCGCTGCCACCGGGTCCTGCCAGAATGGGACGAAGTCCGAGACCGCGGGCAGCACCCGCCACTGGACGCCCAAGAACAGGATGAGCAGGATGCCGATCCAGAACGTGGGCACACTCAGCGACAGGATGCTCTGGGCGCTGGTGAGGCGGCCCATGATCGACTGCGGCCGCAACGCGCCGAAGAACGCGATCGGGATCGACAACAGCAGCGCGAAGGTGAAGGAGACCACGGCGAGTTGCACTGTGGGCAACAGTCGCCGGGCGATCGCAGTGCTGACTCCTTCCCGGGTGATGTACGAGTGGCCGAAATCGCCCTGGATGGCGTTGGTGATCCAGGTCAGGTACTGAGCGTACAGGGGCTGGTCCAACCCCATCCGCCGCCGCTCGTACTCCACAGCCTCCGGGGTGGCATTGTCCCCGGCCACCGCGATCGCCGGGTCACCGGGGAGGGCATAGACGATCAGCCAGATCAGAATCGAGGCCACCAGGAGCGTCGGGACGGTCTGCAGCAGCCGGCGCACGATGTAGGCGCTCATGCCCGAGCCTCCAGGTCCACCCGGGTCTCAGTGGTGCCCTCACGCAGTTTCTGCAAACCGCGGCCCATGAGGTCCAGAGCCAGAACGGTAAGAGTGAGCATGATGCCAGGCAGGATCGCGTAATACGGGGCGTTGGCGAGATAGCCCTTACCGGTGCGCAGCGCATCCCCCCAAGTAGGAGTGGGCGGCTGGGTTCCCAGTCCGAGGAAACTAAGGGCCGCTTCCAGCAGAATGGCCACCGAGGCGGTGATCACCATCTGCACGATGATCGGGCCCCAGGCGTTCGGAAGGATCGTGCGCACCATGGTGTAGATGTGGCCCCCGCCCAGCGCCTTCACCGCGGTGACGTACTCCTCCTCCTTGATCGACATCGTCGAGGCCCGCACGATTCGGGCGAAGACCGGGATGCTCGCGATGCCTACCCCTACCATCGAACTGACGAAGCCGCGCCCGGCCATCACAATGATGATCAGCGCCAGCAGGATGGC
>CALKWS010000040.1 GCA_938004115.1 uncultured Ruaniaceae bacterium | reverse complement strand
CCACGAAGCGGGAGTAGTCCGACCAGTTCATCCCGAACTGGAACTCCTGGACGATCCCGGTGACCAGGCCGAGAGCGAAGTTGATGGTGAACAACCGGCCGTACCACTTGGTCAGCCGCAGCCACTTCTCATCGCGGGTGCGCACCCACATCGTCTGCATGATCGCCACCAGTAGCGACAGCCCGATGGTGATCGGAACGAAGAAGAAGTGATAGACGGTGGTGATGCCGAACTGCCAGCGCGCGAGGTCAACAACTTCCATAGCCACTCCACGAGGTCCGGTGCAGCGACGACCTCGCCGCAACTACTACGAGACGTAGTACAGCATACCAGGAAACGACGCCGTGTAGTAACAATCCGGCCACCCGGGTCCGGGCGGCGCCCGGGCCCCGGGCTCGACCTCCGTGGTTCGTACGGTGCTAGGTGCGAGGTGAGCCCGTGCCCGCGCCGGTCTCGCCCGGGTCGATGCCGGGCCGTGAGTCCTTCTCAGGCCGTGGCTCGGTGCCACGACCGGCGTCCGCCGCCCGCTGGTGGTCCCGAGGCGGAGTCGCCGGTGCCCGGGGCGGGCGCAGCGGGGCCGAGCCGGTGCGCCGAGCCAAGGGGCCACCCAGCGGCACCGGCTGCAGCGGCTCGTAGGGCTCACGCATCCGGGGCACCGTGGTGGTGGCCTGCGGCTCGATCACCTCACCGCGCAGTTCCCCTTCCTCCTCGCGTCGTTCGTGCTCCTCCGGCGGCAGCACCTGGCGCCAACCGCGGGTACGCATCGGCGGCAACTCCCCGGCATCCTCCCGCATCGCCCGGTACACGCTGTACATCTGGAACCACGCCAGGATGAAGAAGGGGAAGCCGACCACGATTGTCGTAGTCTCCAGGGCTGCCAAACCACCCTCGCCGGTGACTGTCAGCAGGATCATCGCCACCCCGCCGATGCTGACGCCCCAGAACATGCGCTGGCGCAGTGGCGCCTCTTCCTCATGCCCGTTGGCCATCGTGTCGGTGATCAGCGCCGCGGAGTCCACCGAGGTGGTGAAGAAGATGACCACGATGATGATTGCGGCCACCGAGGTGACCAAGGAGAAGGGGAAGTTACCCAGGAAGGCGAACAGCGCCCCGGGGATATCGCCGTCGCCGACCACGCGGTCCACCAGCCCGCCGTCACCGTTGAGTTCCAGGTCGAGGGACGCGGTACCGAAGATGCCGAACCAGATGACGCTGAACGTCGCCGGCACGGCCAGCACACCGAGCACGAACTCCCGGACGGTGCGGCCCCGGGAGATCCGTGCGATGAACAGACCCACGAACGGAGCCCAGGTAATCGTCCAGGCCCAGTAGAAGACCGTCCAACTGGCCTGCCACCCGGTGTCGGCGAAGGTGTCGTTCCACAGCGCGAGTTCGGGTAGCAGCGCCACGTAGTTCCCGAACGCCTCCACCGTGCCCTGAGTCATGAACACCGTGGCCCCGGTGACGAACACGAAGATCAGTAACGCGATCGCGGCGAGGATGTTGATGTTGGAGAGCCTCTTGATGCCCTTCTCCAGGCCTAACGCCACCGAGATCAGAGCGATCGCGGTGACCACCGCGATGATGATGACCAGCGTCAGGTCGACCTCGGGAACGCCGAAGATCTCGTTCAGCCCGCCGTTGATCTGCAATGTGCCCAGGCCCACTGACACCGCCAGGCCGAAGATCGTGCCGACGATGGCCAGCACGTCCACCGCTTGCCCGATCCGGCCGTGGATGCGCTCCCCCAGTATCGGCTGCAGGATCGAGGAAACCCGCGGCGGCAGGTTCCGTTTGTACAGGAAGTAGCAGAACGCCAACCCGGGCAGGGCGAAGATCGCCCAGGTGTGGTAGGTGAAGTGGTAGAAGGTGAATGCGAGCGCTTCCTCGGCCGCCTGCACGCTTTCGGGTTCCACACCCTGCCGCGGCGGGTCGCCGAAGTGGGAGACCGGTTCGGCCACGCCCCAGAACATCAGGATGGTGCCGATACCGGCTGCGAAGAGCATCGCGAACCACGACCTGCCCGAGTGTTCGGCGGGTTCGTCATCGGGACCGAGTTTGATCCGCCCGAACCTGCTTAACGCGATGTAGATGAGGAACACCAGGAATGTGGTGACGCCGAGGATGTAGAACCAGCCCATGTTGTCCATCAACCAGGTCGAAGCAGCCTCGGTGCCGCGAGAGACCGGGTCGGTGAAGATCAGGGTGCCGACGACGAACACGATCACGATCGCGGCGGCTCCGAAGAAGATCCTGGGACTGGTCCGCAGCCCAAGGGCGTTATGCAGTCTTTTCACGATGACCTGCTTTCGGTCGGATCGGATCGATCTGTCAGGCAGTGTGGTGCGGTTCTCCTCCTTCGGCCACTCGAACGGCGGTTCCTGCTGTCACTCCTCGCGCGCGAACATCAGCGTCTCTCCCCTGGCCCCGCCCATCCAGATGTCCTGGCAGGCCGCGGCCAACTCGTCCAAACCTTCCACGATGGTGCCGAACACGTTCCCCGGCACCCAGCCCTGATCGCCGTTGATGAGCAGGTTGTTGCGGCCGTAGAACAACGCCAGGTCCACGATCGAGCCCATCTCGCGGTGCTCGCCCTCGGTCTCGTAGCCGTAGGCCGGATTGCCCAACTGGTCCCCGGTGAAGGTGAACCAGCACAGGTCCCCGGGGATCGGGGTCACCGTGGTGTTCTCCGGTCCCGGTTCGTCGCCCGGGTGCGGGACCAGGGTGTAGATCTCGTTCCGGGCGTACTTGCCGTGGTACACCTGTCCCCCCGCCGGCAACGACCGCCAGACCGCGGCGCAGGTGCGCGGGGCGGCCTCGGTGAGCAACCTCGCCCGGGCCACCACCCCGCGGGACTCCAGCGTCACGGTCAGGTACTGCGTCATCGGTTCTCCTGCAACAGTGCGGGGCGACGGGTGTGCCAGTCAGTGTGCTCGGTGAAAGTCTGCCCGGCGCGCAGCACCAGCGCATCGGCGTGCCGCGGCCCCACGATCTGCAATCCGATGGGAAGCCCCTCACGGGTGAAACCGCAAGGCAGGCTCAGCGCCGGCTGGCCGGTGAGGTTGAACGGGTAGGTGTACGGGGTCCAGGAGGTCCACCATCGGTCGTGCCAGCCCCGGGGTACCTCCAGGCCCGCGTCGAACGCGGCGATCGGCATGGTCGGGGTGACTAGCAGGTCGTATCGGGTGTGGAACTCCCCCATCACTACGCCCAGGTCCATCCTGGCGGCGGTGGCATCCAGATAAGCTGAGGCATCCACCCGCCCGAACTGCTCGATCCCGGCGCGCATCTCCGGGTCGATCAGGTCCCAGTCCGCCTCGGTGCGCAGGAAGGTCTCGACCACCTTGGCGGCACCGGGGAACCACAGCGTGTGGAAGTCATCGACCGGGTCGCTGAACGGGGCGGGCACCTCCTCCACGTGCGCTCCAGCATCGGCCAGCACACCCACCGCCGCGCGCACCGCGGCCTCCACGTCCGGATCGTTGACGCCGTACCCCAGATCGGGTGAGTACCCGATCCGCAGGTTCGCCACGCCGTCGTGCAGTCCTTCGGTGAAGGACGACGACGGCGCCTCCAGCCCCATCCAGTCGCGGTAGTCGGGGACGGTCACCAGGTCCAGGAGCGTGGCGGCATCCGCCACGGTGCGGGTCATCGGTCCGGGGTGGGCGAGGGTCCCGAACGGGCTGGGCGGATAGGCAGGGAGCCGCCCGAAGGTAGGTTTGAGGGCCACGGTGCCGGTGAAGGAGGCCGGGATCCGCACCGAACCGCCGGCGTCGGTGCCGATCGACCAGACCCCCATCCCCAGGCCGACGGCGGCCGCCGCACCTCCCGAGGAACCGCCGGCGGTCTTGGTCTCATCCCAGGGGTTTGTGGTGGGCGGATAGGCCGGGGAATGGGTGACGCCCTTCCAGCCGAATTCCGGGGTGGTGTTCTTGCCCAGGAACACCGCTCCTCCCTCGCGCAGGCGAGCCACCGCCGGGGAGTCCTGCGTGGCCGGCGGGGCGTCGGCGCACAGGGCTGAGCCGCGCCGGGTGGGCCAGCCACGGACCAGCAGGACGTCCTTGATGGTGGTGGGTACGCCGTCGGCCGTCCCCAACGGTTCGCCTTCGGCCCACCGCCGGGCCGATTCCTCAGCGGCAGCCAGCGCCCCCTCGGGATCGGTGAACACCATCGCACGCACGCGCGGGTCGAACCGTTCGATGTGGTCCAGGGCGGCCTGCGTGGCCTCCACCGGGCTGAAGTCCCCGGCCCGGTAACCAGCCACGAGTCCGGCGGCGTCCACCATCGCCAAATCCCTGTTCGGGTCATTGCTCATGCCGTGGCTCCTTTGCCTGATGTCGATACTGTGTGTGGTGGATGGTCCCGCAGGTGGATCTGCCAGCAACTCCTCGCCCACGCTACCGCTGACCTGCTGCGATGCGGGTGCGGCCCGGGTTCTCCGGCGACGCTCCGCTGCGTGTCGGGGGATCGCCCCGGTTCGGCCTACCGGACGAATCCGGCGGCCTTGTCCACCACGTTG
>CALKWS010000039.1 GCA_938004115.1 uncultured Ruaniaceae bacterium | reverse complement strand
ACGATGCTCACCGTCAGCCCGCCCCATAGGAGCAGCATCGCCCCGATCATCGTCACAACGGCCTCGATGGTCATCGCGGTGCTCCGTCCTGCGTGCCCCCGGCGCGTTCGGCACGAACCGCAGCGGCCAGGGCGTCGATGTCATCGGGCCGGAAGTCCTCGCCGTCGGCCCGTCGATGCCGACCGGCGCTGAGCAGCACCGCCGCGGTCAGGGCCAGCCCGAGCGGTCCCCAGCCGGCCACCGCCTGGAACCACACCGGGAAGTCCTCATATCCCTCGGTGACGTACTCCCACCCGCCGGTGATCAGCACCAGCACCAGGATGACGGGGGTCACCGCGGTCACCAGCACCAACCACACCCGGCCCAACCGCAGGGTGGACACCGCCGAGAGGTGCCGGCCGAGTTCGGGCGCGAGCCGGGTGCCGATGCCCACCGCGAGGAGCATCGCGATCGCCGAGGACACCACGCCGATGTTGTTCACGAACGCGTCCACCACGTCCAGGACCTGCACGCCGGTGGTGGTGGAGAACAGCAGGAAGGACGGGATGCCGGTACCCAGACCCACGGTCAACCCACTGCGGGCGGTGGACCAGCCGGTCTTGTCCTGCACCGCGCCCACCACCACCTGCAGCAGGGACAGCAGCGAGGTGAACCCGGCCAGGGCGAGGCACACGAAGAACAACACCGCCATGAACTCCCCGGCCGGCATCTGCGACAGCAGTGTGGGGTAGGTGACGAACGCCAGGCCCACGCCGTCGATCCCCTCGATCTGATCGATGGTGGTGGAGCGCTGCACGGCGAGGAAGCCGAGGGTGGAGAACACCCCGATCCCGGCGAGCAACTCGAAGGAGCAGTTGGAGAACGCCACCACGAGCCCGGAGCCGGCCAGGTCGGTCTTGCGCCGCACGTACGAGGCGTAGGTGAGCATGATCCCGAAGGCGATGGAGAAGGAGAAGAAGATGTGCCCGTAGGCCGCGATCCACACCGTCGGGTCACCCAGCGCGGACCAGCTCGGGGTGAAGAACGCGTTCAACCCGTCCACCGCCCCGTCCAGGGTCAGGGAGTAGCCCACCAGCGCGGCGAACAGCACCACCAGGGTGGGTAGCGTGATCTTGTTCGCGACCTGCAGCCCCTTGCGCAGGCCACGGCTGAGCACCACGGTGGCCACCACCCACACGATCACCAGCGGCACCGCGACCCCGGTGACCACGTCGAGGGAGAAGCCGGGATCGGCCGCCTGCAGGAAGTCGGCGAAGAAGAACGTCTCGGCGTCCTCACCCCAGGCCAGGTTCGCGCCGAACACCACGTACGCCAGCGCCCAGGCGATCACCACCGAGTAGTACAGGGTGATCAGGTAACAGAGCAGCACCTGCCACCAGCCCAACGGTTCCAGCCGCCGAGCGATGCGGCGGAACGTCAGTGGCGGTGCGGCCCGGTACCGGTGGCCCAGGGCGTAGTCCAGGAACAGGATCGGTACGCCCGCAGTCAGGAACGCCACCAGGTACGGGATGAGGAACGCCCCGCCGCCGTTCTCGTACGCGACGCCGGGGAAGCGCCAGATATTGCCCAGCCCGATCGCCGAGGAGATCGCGGCGATGACGAACGCGGAGCGCCCGCCCCACTGTTCGCGGGTGTGCCTGCTCTGCTTCCCCACGGCACTCCTCCTCACTCACGTGCCAGGCAGGTGCTCGGCCGGGGCCGGCGCCGGGTTTTGCCACGCCGATGGGAGACAGGGTGAGAGTAGACCCGCCGGTGCGGTGCCGCCACACGGGGCACAGCGCGCGACGTTAGGGGCGGGATGCGCCCTGGCCCGCCGCGAACTCGGGACTCGTTGCTATAGCCCGGTCTGGTTCACCCCGTACTCGGCCTGCTCCCGGGTGAAGCCTTCGAAGACCAACTGGTCGATCAGCCCGGACCGGGAGAACGCCATGAAGTCCAGGTAGTTCTCGGCGGACTTCGCCGCCTGCTCGTTCCAGTCCGCGCCGACGGGATCCACCGCCCAGGTGGCGTCAGCGGTGGAGTAACCCTCGAATTCCAGTTGATCGATCAGACCCGTGCGGGAGAAGGCCATGAAGTCCAGATAGTTCCGCGCGGACCGCAGCGCGTTCTGCTGGGACACGCTTCC
>CALKWS010000038.1 GCA_938004115.1 uncultured Ruaniaceae bacterium | reverse complement strand
GCAGCAGGTAGCCCCCGGTGGTGACGGTGGTGGCGGCCAGCACCGCGATGCCGGCGGTGAGTTGGGCCGGTGCGGAAAGGTCGATCATCGCGCGCTCCTAACAGTGTTATGTAACGTTGTTATATAACACTGTTAGCCCCTGCTGGTCAAGGCCTTAGACTCCCCTTTATGGCTCGCCCCCGGTCCTACGACCAGAACCTCCGACGCAGTCTGCTCGACGCCTGTTCGGAGGTGATCTCGCGGCACGGCCCGGACGGTGTGTCGCTGCGGGACCTGGCCCGGCGGGTGGGGACCAGCACAGCCGCCGTCTACGCGCTGTTCGGCGGCCGGGAGGAGTTGCTCGCCGCGGTCACCGCGGAGGGGTTCGCCCGGTTCGCCGAGCACCTGGCCCGGGTGCGGCCCACCACCGACCCGGCCGGTGACCTGCTGGCCCTGGGGCTGGCCTACCGCGACAGCGCCCTGGACGATCCGCACTTCTACCGGGTGATGTTCGCCTCCGCGCCGGCGTCGACACCCCCGCCCGCCCCTGCCCCCACCGGCACGGAGGGCGCGCAGCCAGAGCCGGAACCGGGTGTGCACCGCCGCGAACCGTTCCGGATGCTGGAGGAGGCGGTCGGGCGGTTGGTGCCGCCGGAGCAGGCGACCGCCGGGGCCTACCGGTTATGGGCGCTGGTGCACGGGCTGGTCAGCCTGGAACTGGCAGGGCTGCTGCCCGGGGATGCCGATCAGCGGGCGCGTGCCTACCGGGCCACGCTCCTGGCCGGCGGACCGGCCCTCCTCGGGCGCTGAGTGCGCGGTCCGGGCGCGCAGATGGGCTCGGAGGCAGCCTGCCGGACCCGCGGGTCTCACGATGTGGATGTTCGGGGGTGCCACCACCGCATGGCCGCGCTCGGGTGGAACCGTGTGGTCCATGGCTCTGGACATCGCAACCAGCGAACCCGCCACAACCACCCCTGACCCCAGCGGCAAGCCTCGACGCAGGCTGCGAGTGCCACTCGGATGGATCGTGCCCGTCGCGGTACTGGTGCTCTGGTGGGCCGCCTATCACGCCCAATGGGTCAATCCCGTCCTCTTCTCCTCTCCGTGGGAGGTGACGCGGACCCTATGGGCGGCGATCCTCGACGGCAGTTTCGGGACCAACCTGGTCGCGAGCCTGACTCGCTGGCTCCTCGGATTCGGGATCGGAGCCGTGCTGGGGTTGCTGTTCGGCGCTCTCACCGGACTGTCGCGCACCGCGGAGCGCCTGCTCGACCCGACCTTCCAGATGCTGCGGACCATTCCGATCATGGGTCTGGTGCCGCTCTTCATCGTTTGGTTCGGGCTGGGTGAACTACCCAAGGTCCTGCTCATCGCGATCGCTGCGTACTTCCTCGTGTACATCCAGATGTACGCCGGGATCCGGAACATCGACCGGAAGCTGATCGAGGTCGGCCGGATGTACGAGTTGTCCACCGCCCAGATGCTCCGCCGGATCATCATCCCGGCCGCGATGCCCAGCATCCTGCAAGGGATACGTCTGGGTCTCGGCGTGGCATGGCTGGCACTGGTCATCGCCGAACTGACCGGCGCGAACGTGGGCATCGGCTTCTGGATGCAGCAGGGGCGTGAGTTCGTCCGCGTCGACATCGTCCTCGCGGCACTGATCGTCTTCGCCGCCATCGGAAAGATCGTGGATTCGCTGGTACGCCTTCTCGAGTCCCGCTTGCTCTCCTGGCGCGACAACGTGGAGAGGGAGATGGGCGCGTGAGCCTGCGATTGGAACTCAAGGACGTCAGCCGCGTCTTCCGGTCGCGTTCGGCCGACGTGGTCGCCCTCGACGGCGTGTCCTTCGCTGTGGATCCGGGCGAGTTCGTTGCCATCATCGGACCGTCGGGATGCGGTAAGTCGACGGTGCTGCGAAACATCGCGGGGCTGGACACCCAGTTCGAGGGAAGCGTCGCCGTCGGCGGGGTACCAGTAACGAAACCCAGCGCTACGTGCGGCATGGTGTTCCAGGAGCACCGACTGCTGCCCTGGCTGACCGTCCGGCAGAACATCCTCTTCGGATTCACCGGAACGCGCGCCGAGGCGGCGGCCCGGGGCGAGGAACTGCTCGGCCTGATGCGCCTCGAGGCATTCGCCGATGCCTATCCCCACCACCTCTCCGGCGGGATGGCCCAGCGAGCGTCCATCGCACGAGCGCTCGCCCCCCGGCCGGACGTCCTGCTCCTGGACGAGCCCTTCGGCGCGTTGGATGCCTTCACCCGTATCGAGATGCAGGATGTGCTGCAGCAGGTCTGGCGGCACTACAACACCACGGCCGTGCTCGTCACCCACGATATCGACGAAGCCATCGTCCTGGCGGAACGGGTGGTCGTGATGGCACCCAGGCCCGGACGTGTCCAGCACATCCAGGACGTCGCCATGCCCTTCCCCCGCAATCGCGCGTCGGAGCAGTTCGCACGGCACCGCACCGAGCTCCTCCGGCAGTTCCATCTCGTGCACTGACACGCACCGCCCTGCCGATACCTCACGTTTCCCCATGCCCACATCGCCCTCGACACCGAAGGAACCCGACATGTCCCGCTCCACTCGCCGGACCACCACGATCGCCAGCGCAGCCACCGTGATCCTGCTGCTCGGGTGCAGCAGCACGACGAGCGAAGGCAGCGACGGCGATCTCCCCCGGGTCGCCACTCTCACGGCCTACCCCGCATTGCCCTCGGCGATCGCAGAGGGGTTCTTCGACGAATCCTTCGGTTACGACGCTTCGGATATGCACGTCGACTTCGTCGCTTCAGGCACTGATGGCGCACAAGCGGTCGCTGCCGGCCACAGCGATATCGCCATCGGCGGCTACGATCCGGCGGTCCTCATCGGCGACACCAATGTCCGCCTGCTGGCCCTGTCCGAATCCAGCCCCGATACGCACGCCATCCTGGTCAGCCCCGATTCGGACATCTCCTCTCTCGAGGACCTCCACGGAGCCACGATCGGTGGATACTCGTCACGACTGCCGTCGTTCCTCTCCCTACTCTTCACCAACGAGGAGATCCCGCCCGAGTCGGTCAACTACACACAGGTGGAGAACGACAGCGGCCTGTCTGCGCTGACCTCGGGTGCGATCGACGCCTGGTACACCTTCGACCCGTTCTACGCGCAGGCCGAACTGCCCCGGTTCGACACGATG
>CALKWS010000037.1 GCA_938004115.1 uncultured Ruaniaceae bacterium | reverse complement strand
CCAGCCTAGGAGGCCGCTGTGCCGCGGGTCTGGGCCCTCGGTCCCGGTGCGTTGCCGGGTGGACTAACTCGCCGGGGGCTGCTCGCCGAACCACCCACTGGGAGCCGGGCGGGTGTTGTGCCAGATGTGTTTAATCTCTTGGTACTCGGCCAGGCCGTCCACTCCCAGTTCCCTGCCAATGCCGCTTTGCTTGTAGCCACCCCATTCGGCCTGCGCGACGTACGGGTGGTAGTCATTGATCCACACCGTCCCATGACGCAGTCGCCGGGCGACCCGCTCGGCCCGGCCCGCGTTCTGGGTCCAGACGGCCCCGGCCAGGCCGTAGATCGTGTCGTTCGCCAGGCTTACCGCTGCGTCTTCGGCGTCCTGTGGGTCGGATCCGCTGAAGGTTTCCACGGTGAGCACCGGTCCGAACGACTCTTCCTGGACGCAGCGCATGTGGCTCGCGCAGTTGTCCAGGATCGTGGGCGGGTAGTAGAAGCCGTCGGCCAGTGCCGGATCGGTGGGGCGCTCGCCTCCCACCCGCAGTTGCGCGCCCTCCTCAAGGGCGGTGGCAACGTAGGACTCAACCTTGGCGCGGTGCTCGGCGCTGATGAGCGGGCCCGTCTCTGCGCGGGGATCTTCGGGCCCGCCCAGCCGGATGCGTGCGGCGCGTGCGGTGAGTTCATCGACGAACTGCTCATGGATCGATTCCTCGACGATAAGCCGGGCGCCGGCGGAGCACACTTGCCCGGAATCGAGGAACACTGCGGTCAGCGCGTTGTCGACGGCAGCCTCCAGGTCCGCGTCGGCGAAGACGATGTTGGGATTCTTGCCGCCTAGTTCAAGTGCGATGCGTTTCAGGGTGCCGGAGGCGGCAGCCATCACCCGGCGGCCGGTGGCCACCCCGCCGGTGAAGGAGACCAGGTCCACCTCAGGTGCCTCGGTCAGTATCGAGCCCACCGGGTCGCCGGCCCCGAGCACCAGGTTTCCAGCACCGTCGGGCAGGCCTTCGGCTTGCAACGCCTTGAGGAGCCAGATTGCCGTCGACGGTGTCAGTTCACTGGGTTTGAGCACGAAGGTGTTGCCAGCCGCTAGTGCCGGTGCCACTTTCCAGGAGGTTTGCAGCAGCGGGTAGTTCCACGGCGTGATGAGCGCGCACACGCCCACAGGTTCATGCACGATGCGGCTGGAGATGTCCGGGTTCCCGGCGTCGATGACCCTCCCGGCGTGCAACTGCGCCAGGGTCGCGAAGTGCCGGAAGACGCTGATGACGTCGTCCATATCGATGCGCGCTTCGACCAGGCGCTTCCCGGTGTCCAGCGCCTCCAGGCGGGCGACGGTCTCCTTCTCCCGCTCCAGTCGGTCGGCCATGCGCATCAGCAGCGCGGACCGCTCCGGGGCAGGAGTGCGAGGCCATGGCCCGGTGTCGAAGGCGCGACGAGCGGCCCGGACCGCTTCTTGTGCGTCGGTGCGAGTGGCTTCGGCCACCTGGGTTACAACGGAGTTGTCCGCGGGACAGTGCACGGTGCGGACGGCACCGTCGCTGGCTGGTTTCCAGGTGCCGTCGATGAACAGGTCAGTCATGGTCCGTCGCTGGCGAGGAAGGCGATGACGGAGGCGATCTCCTCGGGCTGGGCACCGCG
>CALKWS010000036.1 GCA_938004115.1 uncultured Ruaniaceae bacterium | reverse complement strand
GACATCCCCCTGGGCGTCCTGGTGGCGGTCACGGGTGTGGCCGGGTCGGGAAAGACCGCAGCGCAGATCCCGACTGGGGCATGCGCCCGGACCGGATCAACCCGATCGTCTTCCCGGGCGTGCGCGGGCTGGATGGTAAGAGCCCGTACGGCGCGGCCGATGCTTGCATGGCTTACGGCACGCAGGACTGCACCGACGACGGGCTGCCGTTCGGGGGACCGTTGCCGTGGGAGAGCAGCGTGATCGACTTCTCCGGCATGGAGGAGGCCGAGTCGTGGACGGTGCGGCCCTCGCTGCGCACGATCCAGGAGGTCATCCGTGAGGTCGGCGATCCGACCAAGGTGATCCTCGACGTCTACTTCCGCCAACCGTTCGTCCTCGATGAGGACAGCGGGCTGCGCGATGCCGGGGCGATCGTGGCCACGTTCGGCATCTCCGACCAGGCGCTCCTGGACGTGCTGTGCGGCGAGCACCCGCCGCAGGGGCGGCTACCGTTCGCGCTGCCGCGCACCCGCCGGTCGGTCGAGGAGCACGCCAGCGACACGCCCGGGTATGCCGACACGACCGACGGTGCGCTGTTCGACTACGGCCACGGCCTGACCTATGAGCCGCAGACGCCGACGCACGCCACGGGCGGGTGATGGGGCGCGGCTCATAGGTGTGGATGACGCCGGCGGTACTGACGGATGACACGCTTCCGGACATCGAACGGGTGTGCGATATATTATGTCAGATAGCGCCGCCATAACGCGGCTGGCTCTCGAGGTGCGGTCGGATTCCAGGAGGCAACCGGGTTCCGAGGCTGGATTCGAACTGCGGCCACATTCCGAGACCTCGAGATTGTCCTGGTGGCATCGCGTCGCAGCGAACTGGTGATCTCGCGAATGGCGCAACGTCGACTCAGGGAAAGTCGGTCACGGCGACCGGGCGATCGGCCCATGGAGCGTGTTTCGTGGACGCCGAGCCGGACGCGGCATCTCCGTTTGGCGCCACATCAACCCATGGCGCCAATCTCCCCGTAACGCCGATAATGTACATTATGTCATTTTGGTCTACGGGGCACGATCTACGGGGCGCCGTCTACGGGGCACGGTGCCCCCGGCCCATCCGTCCCACGGCACTTCTCCGGTAGCAGCCGAGCCCTCCTCCGCTTTCCGGCTCCACTGACTGCCTGCTTCAGGCAACCGGCATCGTCACCGGAGCCGGACGAAGGCACGTAGTTCGGGACGCATCTCGTGTGCCTCGGTGAATCCGAGCGCCTCGTAGAACTTCCGCTGACGGACTTCGGTGTCGGTGAGCAGCACCTGTTGACGAATGCCTTCGTAGGTCTGCAGCAATGTAGCGATCAGCCGGCGGCCGATGCCGAGCCGTTGCACCTCAGGGCGGACCAGGACGTCCTGGATGTAGACGATGGTCTCCCCGTCCGAGATGGACCGGGCCAGGCCCACCAGGCGCCCCGCATCACGGGCGGTGACGATTCGGTGAGAACCGGCAAGGGCGCGCATGAGCGAGCGCTCGTCCCGCGTATACGCGCTCCACCCCACCGCCGCATAGAGGTCCGTGACTTCCGCTACCTGCATCGTGTCGGCGGCCTCGGCCGTGATCGTGAGCACGGAGCGATCCTAACTGTGCACCGGCATCACTCCGGTGCGACGCATCAGGCTCGGGCGCCGGCTCCGGGCTCCGTTTCAGGTGGAGCCGTCGGCGCGTTCCTCGGCCAGCGCCTCGAACCACCGCGACCAGTGCGCCCGCCAGGACATGACCTGCACACTGCTGTGCAACCCACCATGCGCCAGGCTCACCCGCACCCGACCGCGGGCACGTTCCTCCAGGTCGATGAGCACCGTACCGTCCCCCGCGGCCAGGCGAATCCTTCTCGCCTCGGGCTTGGACCTGCGCGTGGCCGGGGTGCCGATGAGCACCGGAAGCGTCGCCTCGTCCAGCAGCGCGGCGCGTAGCACCGCACCGTCCACCGCGATCGTGCGGGACAGGCTCGCCTCGAACGTGCCGTCGGCCCGTTGGTAGGGCGCCCGGATCCCGGCGATCCGCTCGTATCCCACGGTCACGCTCTGTGCCCACCACGGGTCCACGCCGTGTTCGTCCCGCAGGTACCGGGCGATCGCGGTATGACCCTGGGTGTGCTGGCCGGCGGCCTCGATCAGGGCGCTCCATTCGTCCCAACTGCGGCCGGTCTTCTGCCGGATGACCTCATCGGTGTGCTCCGGCTCGTAAGCCCAGTGCGCGGGCTTGCCTCCCGGTGTCGCGCCCTCGGGCGTCGCCGGCTCGCCGGCGGACGGTGCAGGCGCCTGCCGCATGCGTGTGTGCACCCGTTCGGCGAGCGCCTGGTGGGCGGACATCAGAGTCGCACCTCTCCCCCGGGCTCAGCGGGGGCAGAGGCACCAGTCGTCGTCGCTGACCTGGGCGCGGACCTGGTCCACGTGCTCGCCGCAGCCCTCCCAGGTGGTCTTGGAGCAACGCGGGCACGATACGGGCTTGCACATACGGTCTGGCCTCCTGTCGATGGTCCTGGCACCAGCCTAATCGCCCCGCCGGCGCCGCGTGCCGACCGGCCCCGGTGCACCGGGCCGATAGCGGCGCTAGGCCGTCGCGGCCCCGTCTCCCTGCCGGTGAGCGGCGGGCCGCTGGAACGCCCCGGTCCCACCCTGCTGCCAAGGATGCGGGCCCTCCAAGGGGCGGTAGTTGACCCCCAGGGCCGCCAACCGTTCCAGGTGGGCCTCCAGGCGCGGGCGGAAGGCCCCCCAGGTCCGTCCCTGCGGCTGGGACCAGGCCACCTCGGCGTGGGCGCAGGCCCGCGGGAAGAGCTGGTACTGCACCCGCGACATGGTGGGCATGTACTCCGTCCATACCTGTGCCTGGGTACCCAGGATCCGCTCCCGGGCCGCTTCCGGTACGCCGTCGAGCGGGTCGTAGCCGTAGACCTTCTCGATCGGCGTGTGTCCGCCGATGCTGTACGGCTCACGGTCATCGGCGCTGGCGTAGTAATCGAAGTACAGGTGGGAGCAGGGTGCCATCACCACCGCTCCCCCGGCCTGGGCGGCCTTCACCCCGTAGTCCTGATCCCGCCATGCCATCGTGACGGCTCCCGCCAGGTGACCCTCGGTGTTGATCTCATCCCAGCCCACCAGGGTGCGCCCGCGCTCGGTGAGCCAGTCGCGCAGCCTCTCGGTGAACCACCGCTGCAAGTGGGTGGCGTCCGGCAACCCGCGCTGCCTGGCGAGTTCATCGGCCGTGGGGCTGGCGAGCCATTCGGTCCGCGGGCACTCGTCTCCCCCGCCGTGGATATAGGCGGAGGGGAAGATCTCCAGCAACTCACCGAACACCGAGAAGGCGAAGTCGACCGACTCATCGGACAGGTTCAGCACCTCGTCGAAGATGCCGAACTCGTCGGCCGGCTGGTGCTCGGCTCCGGGATCGTTGCCGAGTTCGGGGTAGGCCGCCAGCACGGCGCGGACGTGCCCGGGAAAGTCCAGCTCCGGCACGACGTCGATGCCCCGCTGGCGGGCGTAGGCCACCAACGAACGCAACTGGTCCTGGGTGTAGTACCCGCCATGTGGTGTGCCATCACCGTCCTCACCGGGTCGCCGCGTCTGGTGCCGGGTGCTGCCCACCTGGTGCAACCGCGGATGGGTCCTCGACTCCATCCGCCACCCCTGGTCGTCGCTGAGGTGCAGGTGCAGGGTGTTGTACTTGTGCATCGCGAGCAGGTCGATCAGGCCGTACAGGTCGGCCAGCGGCATGAAGTGCCGGGCGACGTCGAGCATCACGCCCCGCCATCCGAACCTCGGCGCGTCGGTGATGTCGATGGCCGGGACCTGCCAGTGATCGGTGGTGGGCGCCGGCCGGAACACCCCTGCCGGGAGGAGTTGTCGCAGCGTCTGCACCGCCCAGTTCACCCCGCGCTCGTCGGCCGCCGAGATCTCGATCCCCTCCCCCCGCACGCGCAGCCGGTATCCCTCGGGCGGGATCGTCTGGTCCTGGCGCACGGCGATCGCGCCGTCGGGACGGTCCGGAAGGGTCAACCCGGTGCCCGGGCCGAGTAACCGGCGCACGACGGCGGTCCACGCCGGCGGGCCGGAGACGGCCGCGTCCGTGGGGAGGGTGAACGAACCCGGCGCGGGGATGACCTCAACCGGTTGCGGGACGAGTGCGGATGGGACGGACATGCACAACCTTTCTTCGCTGTCGCCACACCCTATGAGAGTCCGCGGCCCCACCTGGGCAGCGGCCGTGGCGGGGCGGCATCCTGGGCGCTTACTCGAACGGTGCGGTATCGCCGGCGCCCTCGCGCAGGATCTCGGCGTACCCCTCCGACAGGTCCACCACCGTGGTGGGTTCACGCACGGTCTCCCCCGCATCGAGGATCGCATCCAGGGCGTGGTCCAGTTCCTCCTTGATCTGCCAGCCCTCGGTGAGCGGCTCACTCTCCCCCGGCAGCAGCAGCGTGGAGGAGAGGATGGGCTCCCCGAGTTCCTCCAGCAGCACCTGCACCACGGTGTGATCGGGGATGCGCACGCCGACGGTCTTGCGCTTGGGCTGCAGCAGCCGCCGGGGCACCTCCTTCGTGGCCGGCAGGATGAAGGTGTAGGGCCCGGGTGTGTTGGCGTTGATCGCGCGGAAGACGGCGTTGCGGACGTGGACGAACTGGCCGAGTTGGGCGAAGTTGCGGCACACCAAGGTGAAGTTGTGCCGGTGGTCCAGGCGACGCAGGGCGACGATGCGGTCCTTGGCGTCCTGGTTGCCCAGTGCGGCGCCGAGGGCGTAGCCGGAGTCGGTGGGATAAGCGATCAGTCCGCCATCGCGCAGGATCTGGACCACCTGGCGGATGGAACGTAGTTGCGGGTTGACCGGGTGCAGATCGAAGTATCGCGCCATACTTCAGCGTATCGGGGCGGGCAACCGGCTGCCCGCGTGGCAGGCTGCCCGCGCAGCACCGCGGCCCTGCCGCTCCGGCCCGAGCAGCCGGATGTCAGCCGGTCTTCCGGGCCGCCCGGCGCCGGGCGAGTTCGTCTCCGGCGTCGGCCGCCGGCCCCTCCCCCGCACGTTCGGTGGGGAACTCCGCGAGGCTTCCTTCTACCTCGCGCCACACCCGGCCGACGGCGATGCCGAACACACCCTGTCCGCCCTGGACCAGGTCGAAGACCTCGTCGGCGGAGGTGCACTCGTAGACCGAGGCCCCGTCGCTCATCAGGGTGATCTGGGCCAGGTCATCCACGCCGCGTTCATGGAGGTGGTTCACCGCGGATCGGATCTGCTGCAGCGAGACACCGGTGTCCAGCAGCCGCTTGACCACCTTGAGTACCAGGATGTCGCGGAAACTGTACAGCCGCTGGGTGCCGGACCCGGTGGCCGGGCGGATGCTCGGCTCCACCAGCCCGGTTCGCGCCCAGTAGTCCAGTTGCCGGTAGGTGATCCCTGCGGCGCGGCACGCGGTCGGACCGCGGTACCCGGTGGCCGTGTCCAGGTCCGGGAGGGTGTCCCCGAACAACATCCCCTGCGCGCGTTGCAGGGTGTGATCGGCGGCTCCCGCCTGTGCATCCATGCCGCTGGCACCCATCTTCCGTCCTCTGTTCGTCACGGTTATCCTACGCTGCCGCCCGGTTGCGTGCTACTACGTCGGGCCGCATCTAGTCATGAACGCTATTGCGCGCACGCACCCAGGTCAACGACATGCGCCGTTCGCCATTCCGGCGTGTCGCATCGGCGTGTCTGACCCTCAACTGGAACTCAAGGGTTCGGGGTCCCGACGCCTAAGTCCGCACCTGCTTGGCTCGGTACCGTGACGCCCGCCGATCCGGGTGATTCCTCCGGATCCATCCCCCGTTCCGGCGAGCGACGTTGCCCGGTCATGGCTCGTCGTGCGGGTCGGCGAAGTCCTCGGCGGCCACCGAGTCCAGGAACTCACGGAAATTGGCCACCTCGGTCTCCGCGTCATCGGTGCTGACCGGTTCGCTCAGGTGTACCCGCATGCTGCCGTCCTCATCGGTCTGCAGGATCACCCCGGCTTCGTCCAGCACCTCCTCGGCGCACCACACGTCCACCTCCGCCCGCAGGGCCAGGGCGATCGCATCGGAGGCGCGCGAGTCCACCCGTGCGTCGTTGGACAACACCAGTTCGGCGATGAACGTCCCGCCCCGCAGCTCCACGATGCCCACCCGTTGCAGGGTCACGTCGCACGCTGCCAGCGCGCTGAGCAGCAGGTCATGGGGGCCGGGCCGGGGCGGGGTCATCCCGGCGTGCGCGGTCGCGATCGCCACACCCTCGTGGGGGCCGATCACGATCGGCAGCGAGCGTTCACCATCGGCTTCACCCAGTAGCACGAGCACGTCTTGTTCGGGCGCTTGCATCCGCACCCGCACTCCAGTCACAGCCATCTTGCGCACCCTTCCAAAGTACGCCGGGAAGGGGGGCCTTGCACAGTCTTTCGCCGGCCGCTGCCGGTGCGGTATGCACCGGGACGGGAGTGCGTGCGTGCGCCGGCCGGCCGATCAGGCCAGACGATCGGCACCAGCGCGCAGCAGCGCGGTGTGCAGTTCGCTCAGGGTGCCGGCCAGGTCGGCCGCCATGGTCTGGGCCTTCGCCCGGGCACCGAGCGACGAGGGGCCGCTGCGCACCGAGGCGACCGGCGCGACCACCTGTTCGATCAGGTCCACCTGGCGGTCCGCAGCGGTACGGATGGCCCGCAGATGCCGGGCGTCGATGCCGTGCGATGCCAGTTCGGCCGCGAGCGCAGCCACCGGCAGCAACGCGCCGGGGAACTTCCCCCCGGCGTCCGGCACCAGCACACCGGCGTCCACGAGCACCTCGATCTGCTCGATCGGCACCCGGCTGGCCTCGGCCAACTGTTCCAGGCTGTACCGGCGGGCGCTCGGGGTGACCACCAGCTCGCCGTCCTCACTGACCACCCGGGCCCCGGGCGGGGGCACGGCCGCATCACCGGCGTCGAGTTCCGCGAGCCGCTGCCGGATCACCTTCAGCGGCAGGAACGAGTCCCGTTGGGCGGCAAGCACGAACCGCAGCCGCTCCACATCCGCCTGGCTGTAGGTGCGGTAGCCCGACGGGGTGCGGCGCGGGGATACCAGGCCCTGGTCCTCCAGGAACCGGATCTTGGAGACGCTGGCCGCGGGGAACTCACGTTGCAGGATGCTCAGCGCCGCCCCGATGGACATGGTGGGCACTCGGGAGACACCGGGCGGCCAGCCCTCCTCCTGGGGGTCGGGCGCCCGGGCAGCGTCGGCGCTCACGTGTTCGGCTCACCCGCACCAGACTCGGCCTGCGCCGGCCGGTTCGGTGAGGGGTGGAAGGTCAGCCGGTACTTACCGATCTGCACCTCATCCCCTACCTGCAGCACGCCCTCGTCCACACGGGTGCGGTTGACATAGGTGCCGTTCAGGCTGCCCACGTCCCGCACCACGAACTGCCCGCCCTCCTTGAGGAACTCGGCATGCTTACGCGAGACGGTCACATCGTCCAGGAAGATGTCCGCCTTCGTATCCCGTCCGACGGTGGCGCGTTCGGTGTCCAGCAGGAAGCGGGCCCCTGCGTTCGGGCCGTGCTGCACGATCAGCAGCGCCGACTCCGGCGGTAGCGCCTCCACCGCGGCCCGGGCATCGGAATCGATCGGGCCGTAGTGTCGTTCCTCGGCCTCGATCCGGCTCAGATGCGCGGTGGTGTGGGCAGGAGGCGACCCGTTCACGAACTCCGGACCGTCAGGACCCGTGCTCATCGCGATTCCTCCTCCGCTCGTTCTGCGCGGTTTGCCACATCTCCACTCTATGCCCCAATCGCTTGGACTGGGAACGTATTCACCGAGGTCAACCACCCTCCGGTCGGCGGCGCAGCCTCACTCCTCGGTCTCGGCGGGCGCCGCGTACTCCGGTTCGGACACCTCGCGGATAGCGGTGATTTGTACCAGATCCCGTTGTTCCAGGTCCACTACGGCACCGGCGTTACGGAACCCCGTGAGCGCTCCTCCGGGGATGTTCAGCGCCACGGCCATCGTGTCCGGATCACCGATCGCGCGCCACTCCATCGGATCATCCGTCCGCTGCCCGTCCACGAGGACCCCGTCGGGGGTGTCGACGAAGGCCGAGGAGGCGATCAGCCGTTGCCCGGAGACCTCCACGGCCTCCGCCCCGGCGTTACGCAACTCCTCCAGCATGTGCACCATGGTCTGTGCGCTGACCTGGCCGGCGTTCTCCACGGTGACCACCACTCCGGGACCCTCCACCGGTTCGGTTCCGGCCAGCACCCCGTGCACGAGTTGGTACTCGGCGGCCAGTTGCTGGGCGTCGGATCCGCTGCGCAGGGCCGATCGGTCGCGCAGCAGTTGCTCCCGTTCGGCCACCAGATCGTCGTTGCGTTGGGTCACCTCATCCAACAGGCGTACCAGGTCGTCCTGGCGCAACGCCGCGAACTCATCGTCCTGGGTCTGGCGCACCTGGATCGCGATACCGAACCCGAGCACCCCGCACAGCACCGCGATGAGCACGCGGGACCGGGTGGAGATCGGGGTCCGGGTCCCCCCTTCCTCGCTCGGGGCGGATCGTGGCGCGTCGTCGTCCCCGTGCGGGCCCTGCGCCGTCACGTCCTCG
>CALKWS010000035.1 GCA_938004115.1 uncultured Ruaniaceae bacterium | reverse complement strand
CCGGCCGCACCCCGAGCCCGCCGGCCGCACCGGTAGCCGCGTGCCCGCTACACGGTGGTGGTCGGCTACACCGCGGAGGTGGCGAGCGGGCGGTCGGAGGGCACGATCTGCTTGCCCAGCGGGGTCAGGGTGATCGGGATGATCTTCAGTTCCGCGATCGCCAGCGGGATGCCGATGATGGTGATCGCCATCGCCAGGGCGGAGACGATGTGCCCGATGGTCAGCCAGATGCCGGCCACGAGGATCCACACCACATTGCCCAGGGCGGACCCGACGCCGGCCGTCGGACGGTCCACCACGGTGCGCCCGAACGGCCAGAAGACGTAGTTGGCGATCCGGAACGCGGCGATGCCCCAGGGGATGGTGATGATCAGCAGGCAGCAGATCACCCCGGCCACCAGGTACGCCAGGCCCAGGGGGATGCCGGCGAAGATCAGCCAGATGATGTTCAGGACCACGTTGAGGAAAGTGCGCACGCTGTGATTATCCGCCGCGCCGCCCGCCCGGGGTATCGGGTAACACCCTGAGAAACACCGAACGCGACCCCGGATGGCAAGGGAGCCACCCCGGGTCGCGTTCAGGTGCGCCAAATCGCGGGTCAGCACGGGATGCTGCCCGCCGTGGGCTCAGCGCGCGGCCGTGCCCTCGGTGTAGTCGCTGTCGGTGGGCTTGACCCAGGCGAACAGCTTGCGCAGTTCCTTCCCGGTGGCCTCGATCGGGTGCTGCTCGCCCTTGGCGCGCAGTTCCTTGAACTCTGGTGCCCCGGCGTTCTGGTCGTCCATGAACCGCTTGGCGAACGCGCCGTTCTGCACGTCGGCCAGCACGGCCTTCATGTTCTCTTTCACCCGTTCGTCGATCACCCGCGGGCCGGAGACGTAGTCGCCGTACTCGGCGGTGTCGGAGACCGACCAGCGCTGCTTGGCGATGCCGCCCTCGTACATGAGGTCGACGATGAGCTTGAGCTCGTGCAGGCACTCGAAGTAGGCGACCTCCGGCTGGTAGCCGGCCTCGGTGAGGGTCTCGAAGCCCTTCATGATCAGCTGGCTCACGCCGCCGCAGAGGACCGCCTGCTCACCGAACAGGTCGGTCTCGGTCTCCTCGGTGAAGGTGGTCTTGATGCCGGCGGCACGCAGACCGCCGATCGCCTTGGCGTAGGACAGCGCCAGCGGCCAGGCCTGTCCGGAGGGGTCCTGCTCGACGGCGACGATCACCGGGACGCCGCGGCCGTCCACGTACTCCCGGCGCACCAGGTGGCCCGGGCCCTTGGGGGCGACCATGATCACGTCGATCGATTCGGTGGGCTTGATGAACCCGTAGCGGATGTTGAACCCGTGGCCGAACACCAGCGTGGCACCCTCGCGCAGGTTGGGCGCGATCTCCTGCTCGTACACCTTCGCCTGGACCTGGTCCGGGGTGAGGATCACCACGACGTCGGCCTCGGCGGTGGCGGCGGCTACGTCGAGCACCTTCAGGCCCTCATCGGAGGCCTTGCCCGCCGAGGAGGAGCCCTCCCGCAGCCCCACGCGCACATCCACGCCGGAGTCACGCAGGTTCAGTGCGTGGGCGTGGCCCTGGCTGCCGTAGCCGATGACGGCGACCTTCTTCCCGGCGATCAGGGACAGGTCGGCGTCGTCATCGTAGAAAAGTTCCGCCACAGTGGCTCTCCTTCGGTTGGTTACTTTCGTTGGTCCCGGCCCGGGGCCGGGGGTCGGGGTTTGATGCTGCGGGGTTCGATCCTGCGGGTCCAGGTTCGATGCCGCGGGTCGGGTTCGACTGCGGATCGGGCACTGGGTTCCCGCGGTTCACGCGGTGCGGGACATGCGCTCCAGCGCCCGGTCGGTCATCGATCGTGCACCGCGGGCCACCGCCACGGTGCCGGACTGCACGATCTCCCGGATGCCGTAGGGCTCCAGGGCGGTGAGCAGCGCCCGGATCTTCTGCTCCCCGCCGGTGGCCTCGATGGTGACCGCCTCCGGGGCCACGTCCACCACGTGGGCGCGGAACAGTTCGACCACCTGCAGTACGGCGGTGCGGGAGACGTCGTCGGCCTTCACCTTCACCAGCAGCAACTCGCGCTGCACCGAACTGTCCGGCGCCAGTTCCACGATCTTGATCACGTTGACCAGCTTGTTCAGTTGCTTGGTCACCTGTTCCAGGGCGTTGGACTCCACGTCCACCACCACGGTGATCCGGGAGATCTCCTCGTGCTCGGTGGGGCCCACGGCCAGGGAGTGGATGTTGAACGCCCGGCGGGCGAACAGTGCGGCCACGCGGGTGAGGACGCCGGGTTTGTTCTCCACCAGAACCGAGAGGGTGTGTCGGGACATGGGCTGTTCCTCACTCATCGCGCTCGAAGTCCGGGGTGATGCCCCGGGCGTACTGGATGTCGTCGTTGGAGACCCCGGCGGCCACCATCGGCCAGACCATCGCATCGGCACTGACCACGAAGTCCACCACCACGGGACGGTCGTTGATCTCGTTGGCCTGCTTGATCACCGCGTCCACCTCACCGGCGGTCTCGCACCGCAGCCCCACGCAGCCGTAGGACTCGGCGAGTTTGACGAAGTCCGGGATCCGCCGGGTGCTGTGCCCGGTGTTCAACTCGGTGTGGGAGTAGCGCTGGTCGTAGAACAGCGTCTGCCACTGGCGCACCATCCCGAGCGAGGAGTTGTTGATCACCGCGACCTTGATCGGGATCTCCTCGATCGCACAGGTGGCCAGTTCCTGGTTGGTCATCTGGAAACAGCCGTCGCCGTCGATCGCCCACACCAGCGCGTCGGGCCGGGCGACCTTGGCGCCCATCGCCGCCGGGACGGCGTACCCCATCGTGCCCAGGCCGCCGGAGTTCAGCCACGTGCGCGGCTTCTGGTACCGGATGAACTGGGCGGCCCACATCTGGTGCTGCCCCACGCCGGCGGTGTAGATCGCGTCCGGGCCGGCGATCTCCCCGAGCCGGGAGATCACGTGCTGGGGTGCGAGCAGCCCGTCCTCGGTGGGCGTCCAGCCCAGCGGGTAGGTCTCGCGCAACTGGTCCAGGGTGCGCCACCAGCCGGCCAGGTCGGGCTTGCCGTGCTGGGTGTGGGCGGCCTCCAGGGCGGTGTTCAGTTGCCGCAGCACTTCCTTCAGGTCGCCCACGATCGGCACGTCGGCATGGCGGTTCTTGGAGATCTCTGCGGGGTCGATGTCGGCGTGCACCACGGTGGCCCCGGGGGCGAAGGAGTCGAGCCGGCCGGTGACCCGGTCATCGAACCGGGCACCGAGCGCCACCACCAGGTCGGCCTTCTGCAACGCCGCGACCGCCGCCACGGTGCCGTGCATGCCCGGCATCCCCAGGTTCTGCGGGTGCGCATCGGGCACCACGCCGCGGGCCATCAGGGTGGTCACCACCGGGGCGCCGGAGGCGTTGGTCAACTCCAGCAGTTCGGCGGCGGCGTTGGACCGCACCGCTCCCCCGCCCACGTACAGCACCGGCCGGCTGGAGGTGGCCAGCAGGCGCGCCGCCTCCCGGACCTGCTTGCCGTGCGGCTTGGTGCTCAGGCGGTATCCGGGCACGTCCAGGGCGGCCGGCGGCCAGGAGAAGTCCATCGTCTCCTGCAGGGCGGACTTGGCGATGTCCACCAGCACCGGTCCGGGCCGGCCGGTCTGGGCCAGGTGGAAGGCCTCGGCGATCCGGGCCGGGATCTCGGCCGCGTCGGTGACCAGGAAGGAGTGCTTGGTGATCGGCATGGTGATGCCGACGATGTCGGCCTCCTGGAAGGCGTCGGTGCCGATCATCGGGGCGGCGACCTGACCGGTGATCGCTACCACCGGCACGGAGTCCATGTGCGCATCGGCCAGCGGGGTGACCAGGTTCGTGGCACCCGGGCCGGAGGTGGCCATGCACACCCCGACCTTGCCGGTCGCCGCGGCGTACCCGGTGGCGGCGTGACCGGCGCCCTGCTCGTGACGCACCAGCACGTGCCGGAGCCGGCGGGAGTCGAACAGCGGGTCGTAGACCGGCAGGATCGCGCCCCCGGGGATGCCGAAGACGACGTCGGTACCGACTTCCTCGAGGGCGCGAACGACCGCCTCGGCGCCCGTCATCTGCTCAACCGGGCTGGGCTCGACGGGGGTCGTGCTCTGCAGCGCCGGCTTGGGCGGGTGTGTACGCGGCGGGGCCGGGTGGGGCACCTTGGCCATCGCTCCTCCTGATGTTCAGCCGGACAATGAAAAACCCCTCGGCCGACGTGGCGATCGAGGGGCGCGTGTGGGTGGGTGCGTGAGTCAGGCCGCCGCGCACGCGCGCCGGATAAGGACGACTCGGACACTCCAGTAACCCATGGGCTCGATACTAAACCGGAAGGGCCCACCGCTGACAAACCGTCTCACATAGTGGGCAACGGCTTCAGAGTGTGGACACGGAAGCGCCACCCGGCCCGCTTCCGCGGAAGCGCCGCCCGGCCCTTCGATCAGCCGCTCGATGAGCGCGGCACCTCAGGGCGCCGCGATCTGAGCGGCCATGTGCCCACCGCCATAGCCGTTGTCGATGTTCACCACCGCCACGCCCGGGGCGCAGGCGTTGAGCATGGACAGCAGCGGGGCCAGGCCGCCGAAGGCCGCGCCGTAGCCCACCGAGGTGGGGACCGCGATCACCGGGGCGCTCACCAGACCGGCCACGACGCTGGGTAGCGCCCCGTCCATACCGGCGGCCACGACGATCGCCCGGGCCTCCCGGAGCAGGTCCAGGTGGGCCAGCACCCGGTGCAGTCCGGCCACCCCCACGTCCACCACCAACTCGGTGGGCCGGCCGAGGTAGCGCGCCGTGAGTTCGGCCTCACGAGCCACCGGCAGGTCCGAGGTACCCGCACCGAGCACGACGACGGTGCCTCCGCTGGGTGCGGGCGGCTCGGCGGGCCAGGCGATCATCCGGGCGTCGGGGACGTGGCCGGCGTCGGGCAGTTCCTCCAGGATCGCCGCGGCGTGCTCCGGCGCGGCGCGGGTGAACAACGTCGGCGTGCCGGCCGCCTTGACCTCCGCGGCTATCCGGCTCACCTGGTCCACCGTCTTGGGCTCGCACAGCACCGCTTCGGGGTAGCCGCGCCGCCGGCCGCGGTCGTGATCGAGGTTGGCCACCCGCAGCAGGTCGGGACCCGGCTGCCAGGCGCCCTCCCCCGGCTGCCCGGCCGCACCCTCGCCCGGCTGCCCGGCCGCACCCTCGCCCGGCTGCCCGGCCGCACCCTCGCCCGGCTGCCCGGGCTCACCCATTGACCGACACCAGTGGCAACGTGAAGGCGCCGGACTGGATGCCGCGCAGGTCCAGCGCCGCGAACCGGAATCCGGCATCGCGCACCACCCGGTCCACCTCCTCACGTCGTTGCACCGCGGTCAGCAGCTCGTCCTCGGGTAACTCGATCCGGGCCACGTCACCGTGGTGGCGCACCCGCGAGTCGCTGAACCCCAGGCGGCGCAGACCGGCCTCGGCCCGGTCCACCTGGCGCAGTTTCTCCGGGGTGACCTCCTCGAAGTGCGGGATGCGGGAGGCCAGGCACGGTGCGGCGGGCTTGTCCGCGACGGGTAGCTCCAGGGCGCGGGCGACCTCGCGGACCATCGCCTTGGTCATCCCCGCCTCGGACAGCGGCCGCAGCACCCGGTGATTCGTCGCTGCCCGCGAACCGGGCCGGTCGGGGCGTTTGGCGTCGTCGGCGTTCTCCCCGTACGCCACCGCGACCAACCCGAGTTCCTCGACCAGGTCCTCCGAGACCCGGGTGAACAGTTCGTCCTTGCAGTGGAAACACCGGTCCGGGCGGTTGGCCCGGTAGTCCGCCGAGTCCCCCTCGCGGGTCTCGATCTCCACCACCCGGGCGCCGATCACGGCCGCGGTGCGGTGCGCCGCCTCCCGCTCGTCGGTGGCCAGGCTCGGGGACACCCCCAGCACGGCCACCACGTTCTCGGCCCCGAGGGTCCGCACGGCCAGGGCCAGCAGGGTCGCCGAATCCACCCCGCCGGAGAACGTCACGCCCAGCGGGGCCTGCCCCTCGAGACGGGACATGGCAGCGGCGGCTGCATCGGCAGTAGCACCGGACAGGCCGGGGATCACCGTCGTCGTCATCGCTCGCCTCAGCCCAGCACCGCCCCCACGGAGGCGGACTTGACCAGTTTGGCGTACCGGGCGAGCACCCCCCTGGTGTACTGCGGGGGCAGCGGCTCCCACCCGTCCTTGCGGCGCTCCAGCTCGGCCGCGTCCACGAGCACGTCCAGGGTCTTGTTCGCCACGTCCAACCGGATCCGGTCCCCGTCCCGGATGAACGCGATCGGTCCGCCGTCCACCGCCTCGGGGGCCACGTGACCCACGCACAGCCCGGTGGTGCCCCCGGAGAACCGGCCGTCGGTGAGCAGCAGCACGTCCTTACCCAGCCCGGCACCCTTGATCGCCCCGGTGATGGCCAGCATCTCGCGCATGCCCGGGCCGCCCTTGGGGCCCTCGTAGCGGATGACGACGACGTCCCCGGCGGTGATGGTGCCATCCTCCAGCGCGTCCATCGCGGCGCGCTCCCGGTCGAACACCCGGGCGGTGCCCTCGAACACGTCGGCGTCGAATCCGGCGGACTTCACCACCGCACCCTCCGGCGCCAGGGATCCGTGCAGGATGGTCAGCCCGCCGGTGGGGTGGATCGGTTCGCCCAGGGCCCGCAGGATCTTGCCGTCCGGGTCGGGAGGAGCCAGGTTCGCAAGGTTCTCACTCACCGTGCGTCCGGTGACGGTGAGGCAGTCCCCGTGCAGCAGCCCGGCGTCCAGCAGCGCCTTCATCACCACCGGCACCCCGCCGATGCGGTCCACATCGTTCATCACGTAGCGCCCGAAAGGCTTGAGGTCCCCCAGGTGCGGCACCTTCTCGGCCACCCGGGAGAAGTCCTCCAGCGTCAGGTCCACCTCGGCCTCGTGCGCGATCGCGAGCAGGTGCAGCACCGCGTTGGTGGATCCGCCGAAGGCCATCACCACCGCGATGGCGTTCTCGAAGGCCTCCTTGGTCATGATCTGCCGGGCGGTGATGCCCTGGCGCAGCATCTCCACCACGGCCTCACCGGACTTGTGGGCGAATTTGTCCCGGCGCCTGTCGGCCGACGGCGGCGCGGCGCTACCGGGCAGGGACATCCCGATCGCCTCGGCCACCGAGGCCATGGTGTTGGCGGTGTACATCCCCCCGCAGGCACCCTCACCCGGGCAGATGGCACGCTCGATGCGGCCCACGTCGTCCTCGCTCATCAGCCCCCGGGCGCAGGCCCCCACCGCCTCGAAGGCGTCGATGATCGTGACGTCCCTCTCGGTGCCGTCGGACAGTTTCACCCAGCCAGGCATGATCGATCCGGCGTACAGGAACACTGCGGCCAGGTCCAGCCGCGCGGCGGCCATCAGCATGCCCGGCAGGGACTTGTCGCACCCGGCCAGTAGCACGGACCCATCGAGCCGCTCGGCCTGCATCACCGTCTCCACCGAGTCGGCGATCAGGTCCCGGGAAACGAGGGAGAAGTGCATCCCCTCATGGCCCATGGAGATGCCGTCGGAGACCGAGATGGTGCCGAACTCCAGCGGGTACCCGCCGCCGGCGTGCACACCGGCCTTGACCCCCTGGGCCAGCCGGTCCAGGGACAGGTTGCACGGGGTGATCTCGTTCCACGAGGACGCCACCCCGATCTGGGGCTTGACCCAGTCCTCATCGCCCATGCCCACCGCGCGCAGCATGCCGCGGGCGGCGGTGGCCTCCAGACCGTCGGTGACGGCGCGGGACCGGGGCTTGATGTCCGGACCCTGACCCTGGCCGGTGCTCGAATCGTTCATACCCAGGAGTCTAACCGCGCCCCGGGACACTACTGTGCGGTGGGTCATAGCCGGCCCGGGACTTCCTGCCCAGGAAACGTCCGCTCGCCTCCGCCAGGATGGAGGCACGTGTTCAGACCACCACAACCAAAAGAGGTCACAATGTCTGCCGTTACCCGCTCCTTCAAAGCCACCAAAGTCCTCGGCGTCATCCTGCTCGTGTTCGGGATCCTGTTCATCGCCGCTGGAGCCACCACCTGGGGCATGGTCGGGTCGCAGTTGAAGGACGAGAACATCACCATCCCGGGCGACGCCCGCTGGTTCGCCGGCCAGGAGGTCCGCGGCCCGCTGACCGCCTACGCCCAGGCCGACGTCATCAATGAGCACGCCCTGGCCGGGACCGACGGACGCACCTACGCCGAACTGGGCGCGGCAATGAACGAGGTGGAGCCCGGCACACCGGAGCACGAGGAACTGCAGGCGCAGCGCAACTCGATCATGAACGCCTCCTTCCTGCGCGCCTCCCTGTTCACCTCGGTGCTGGCCTACGGCGTCTCCGCACTGGTGATCGGACTCGGCGTGGTGTTCGTGGTCGTGGCCTGGGGCATGCGCCGCATCGGTTACGCGATCATCGCCACCGACGAACGGGTCAGCGCCGGCGGCCCGGGCACCCCCGCCCGGGAGAGCGTGAACAACTAACACCGCCCGGCGGCCCCTAACCGCCACCGGTTCCGATCTCCGCCCCGGGTGCCAGGACGGCACCCGGGGCGCTTTCGTGTGCAGGCACCGCGGGGTGGTGGGCATCGCCGGGTGGTGGG
>CALKWS010000034.1 GCA_938004115.1 uncultured Ruaniaceae bacterium | reverse complement strand
GCGGCCCATCCCGGCACCTCCCCCAGGTGCCCTCACCCGAAAGGACGCCCGTGCGTCGTCGACTCGCATTGATCCTCGCGCTCCTCTTCATGCTCGCCGCCTGCTCCTCCGAACCGGCGGACGAACCCACACCGGCCCCGGAGGAGACCACCGCCGCCGAAGCGGCCTTCCCGCGCACGGTGCAGGTGCCGGCCGGTGCGGAATCGGAGGCCCAGGAGGTGCAGATCCAGGCCGAGCCACAGCGCGTGGCGGCCCTGACCTATGAGACCGCGGCCCTGGTCGCCGAACTCGGCGCGGGTGAGCGTCTGGTAATGGTCCCGGCCGAGGCGGCCAATCCGGTGCTGTCCGACGACCCGGAGACGATGGAAGGCGTGGAGCACCACATCGCCTCCGAGTCGGCGGTGGACGCCGAGGCGGTGCTCGCCGCCGACCCGGACCTGGTGATCCTCACCGACCGGCACGGCCTGGAAGAGGGCGTGGGACAGGTTCTTTCCGAAGCGGGCATCCCGGTGCTAACGCTGCCGAACACGTTCTCCTCCTCCGAGGACATGATGACCAACATCGACCTGGTCGCCACCGCGCTGGGCACCGAACAGGCCGGGACCGATCTGGCCCAGACGCTCGAGGCCGGGCTGGCCGATGAATCCGACCCCGAAGGTCCGCGCGTGCTGGTGCTGAGCAACCAGGCCGGGCGGCCGTTCGTCACCGCCGGCGCCGCCTTCCCCCTCGAGGTGGTGCGCCTGGCCGGCGGGCAGGACGCCAGTGAGTCCCTCGGCATGGTCCGCAGCGGACCGATCACGGCCGAGCAGGTGCTGGCCGCCGAACCCGACCGGATCCTGCTGGTGGACATGAACGGGTCCGGGGAGGCGATCTTCACCGAGTTGCTGCAGAACCCGGCAGTGGCCGACCTGCCGGCGGTGGCCGACCACGAGGTGCTGCTTCTGGAGGGCAAGTACGTGCAGGCGCTCGGCCTGACCAGCACGATCGAGGGCCGGGAGCAGATCGCCGAGTGGCTCGACCGCTGACGTCCTCACCCCCGCTCGTTGCGCCGCTCAGCCCACGAGCGGGGGAAGAGCGGGGGGAAGAGCGGGGGAAGGTCCCGTTGTACCGGGCCGTTCCCAGCGTCGCCGTTCTTATACTGACCAGCATGCGCCGGCTACGGCGCCACGGTGAGGTGAGGAGGGAACATGGCCACCAGCGGGACCGAACGGGCCCGTACCACGCTGGCCTATCTGCGCCGACAGATCACCACGGGCGCCTGGGCGGTGGGCGAACGCATCCCGATCGAGCCTGAACTCACCGAGATCCTCGGGGTGGGCCGGTCCACCGTACGCGAGGCCGTGCGGTCCCTGGCCAGCATCGGCATGCTCGAGACGCTGCCGGGACGCGGCACGTTCGTGCGCTCGGCCACTCCCACCAGCACGGTGCTCTCCGAGTTCCTCACCGCCTACACCCTGGAGGAACTGCTCTCCTACCGCCGCGCCCTGGAGGTGGAGGCCGCGCAGCAGGCCGCCCTGCACCGCAGCGAGGAGGACATCGAGGCGCTGGAGGCGGCCTCGGCTGCCACCTTGCGACCGGGGCAGTGCCCGGTGATGACACCGCAGCCGGACGCGGACCTGGCCGCGCGGTTCCACTACCTGCTGTTCGACGCGGCGAAGAACCGGCTGCTGGCCTCCCTGTACGCCGGGATCACCGAGAAACTCGCCGAACCGGCCAACGCCGAACGGCTCACCCACGCCAGCGACGTGCTGACGATGCAGAAGGAACACGAACGGATCGTCGATGCCGTGCGCCGCGGGGACTTCATCGACGCCGTGCACGCGATGGCCGACCACATGGACAACGACCTGGTGATCCGTACCCCGGAGAACGAGATCATCCCGCCGCTGCGTCGCTCGCCCGATGATCAGGAACGGGTCGAGGCCGCACGCGCCGAGTCCGCCGACCGCGCGGCCGGGTGAGGCGCCCGGTCGCTGATGCCCCGGGCGGGCACGACGGCGAAAACCGGCCCGCAAGACGACGGAAACCGACCGGGACAGGCGCCGGAACCGGGCGTATCGTCGAGATATGACCACCACCGCGCCCCCGGCGGACCTGCTGCGAGCCTCCTTCGCCGAGGCCCTGCCGGAACTCGCGGTGCCGTGGCAGGCGGCCGACGCACCACAGCCCCGGCTGCTGGCGCTGAACGAACCGCTGGCCGGTGAACTCGGCCTGGACGCCGAACACCTGCGCAGCCCCGAAGGACTGCAGTTCCTGGTGGGCACCAACCCACCGGCCGGCGCCACTCCGGTGGCCCAGGCCTACGCCGGCCATCAGTTCGGGGTCTACGTGCCCCGGCTCGGGGACGGCCGGGCGTTGCTGCTGGGTGAGATCCCCGACCAGGCCGGGAACCTGCGCGACCTGCACCTGAAGGGTTCGGGCCCCACGCCCTTCGCCCGCGGTGGCGACGGCCTTGCCGCGGTGGGCCCGATGCTGCGGGAGTTCCTCATCAGTGAGGCGTTGCACGCGCTCGACGTGCCTACCACCCGGTCCCTCGCCGTCGTCGGCACCGGCCGGGCGGTGCTGCGCGAACGGCCGCTGCCCGGCGCGGTCCTGGCCCGGGTGGCCGACAGCCACCTGCGGGTGGGCAGTTTCCAGTACGCCCGCGCCACCGGAAACGTGGACCTGCTGCGCCGCCTCGCCGACTACGCCATCACCCGCCACCACCCACGCGCCGCCGACCACCCGGATCCCTACCTGGGACTGTTCGAGGCGGTGATGCAGGCACAGGCGGAGTTGGTGGCCGCCTGGATGGGGATCGGCTTCATCCACGGGGTGCTCAACACCGACAACACCACCATCTCCGGGCAGAGCATCGACTACGGGCCGTGTGCGTTCATGGAGGGCTTCGACCCCGCCACGGTGTTCAGTTCCATCGACCACGCCGGCCGGTACGCCTACGGCAACCAACCCGCCGTCCTCCAGTGGAACCTGGCCCGGTTCGCCGAAACGCTGCTCCCGCTGCTGCACGACGACCTGGACCGCGCCGTGGAGATCGCCACCGAGTCGCTGGGCACCTTCGCCGGGCGCTACCGGCAGGCCTGGGTCGGTCGGATGCGGGCCAAACTCGGGCTGGGCGCACAGATCGCCGACGACGACGCAGCCTCCCTGGTCGATGATCTCACCTCGATCCTGGCTGCTAGCGCGCCGGACTTCACCACGTTCTTCCGCCGGCTCACCGAGGCCGCAGCCGGGGACGACGCGGCGGTGCGGGCATTGGTCGCCGGTGATGGTGCGCCGCTCGCTGCTGGGACCGGCGGCGGCCGTACGGACAAGGGCGCGGGCTCGGGGTCGGGCACCAGTGCGAGTTCGGCCGCCAGTGCGGGGTCGGGCGCGAGTGTGAGTTCGACCGCCGATCAGCGCACGAGCAGCGGCGGCGGCAGTGCCGACCTCGGCGCGCGGATGCAGGCGGCCGTGGACTTCGACGCCTGGCTGGCCCGGTGGCGGGCGACCGGACCGGACCACACGGTCATGGCTCGGACCAACCCGGTGTACATCCCGCGCAACCACCTGGTCGATGAGGCCCTCGAGGCGGCCAGCGCCGCCGATCTGGAACCCTTCCGCCAGATGCTCGCGGTGGTCCAGGACCCCTTCATCCGTCGGGAGGGGCTGGAGCGCTACGAACAACCGGCACCCGCCCAGGCCCCGCCGTTCGTCAGTTACTGCGGCACCTGAGCCCGCAGGCCGCACCCGCCGCCGTCGCCGTCGCCGTCGCCGTCGAAGCCAGCATCATTCGGCTGAACCTGCGCGCAGAGTCGATCAATGCTGACTTCGGCGAGCGGATCCGTGGGAGATCAGTGGGAGATCGGGGGGATATGGGCTCGGGGCGGCTGTGCACAGGTGCATCTACTTCCACAGAGGCCCGGCGCGAGCGGTTCTGGATGCGAAGCAGTGGTGCTTACTGGGCGGTATGCGCACCATTCCGACCCCTGAGGGCCTGCGGCGGTACACCCGCTGGCAATACGGCCTCATCTCGGCGGCGCAATGCCGGGAACTGGGCATCAGCGGTGACCGATGCGCCACCTTGGTGGCCCGCGGAATGTGGAGGCGGGTCGTACGCGGCGTCTACGACACCGAACCGGAAGGGCCGGTGGACTTCGATGTGGCACGACGCAAGGCCGCCTGGACCGGTCTGCTGGCGATCGGCAAGGATGCGATCGCCGTGGGTGCCTGCGCTCTGGCCCTGCACGGTGTCGCCGGTCTGCCCAAGCAGGTGACTCCGGAAGTGGCGGTCGCGGGCGGACGCTGGCTACGGGGACCGGCCGGCGTCGTCGTGCGTCGGTACCGCGACGTTCCGGTCCCCGTGCGGCACGCCGGCTGGGCGGTCAGCGACTTGCCCACCGCTCTGGTCCACGCGCTGCCCCTCCTGCCCCGCAACAACGGCATCGCCACGATCGATTCGGCCCTCAACCAACGACTCATCCAGGCCAGCGACCTCACCGAGATCCGGCGGCGGTTACATGGACGGCGCGGGGCCGCTCGAGTGAAGTCGTGGTGGCCGCTCGTGGACGGGCGCGCCGAATCGCCGTTGGAAACGTGGGCCCGGCTCGACTGCCATGATCACGGGCTTCCACCGGACGAACTCCAGGTGGTGCTGCGTGACACAGCCGGCGCCTTCATCGGACGGGGCGACATGGGCTGGCGGCGCCCGGACGGTGGCTGGATCATCGTGGAGATGGACGGACAACAGGTCCACGGTGAGCCCGATGCGCTCTATCGGGACCGGGAGCGCCAGAACCGGCTGCTGGCCGATGGCGGCGTCATCGTTCTGCGTTTCACGAGTCGTGACCTCAGCCGGCCCGGCTCGATCGCCCAGGAAGTTCGTCGGGTCCTGCGCGGCGGTCGCGCACGGTAGTGAGCAGATCGGTGACGCTCGGGCGGGCCGGGGTGGAGGCGAACCCGAATTCCACGGGTGGATCGATCGGCACCATGGCGCCCAGGTCCTCACCGTCCCAGGTGGTGGCCGCATCCTGGAGCCGGTGCAGATCGTTCGCACCGTAGTACTCCCGCCGTCCGCCGCCGGCCGAGCCGCGGGTGCGCACACCGGGCAGCACCACCCGGGCGATGGGATCGGTCACGTAACTGAACCACGGTGCGCCCGCGAGCGCCGGGGGCAGCGCACGTAGCAGCCAGCCCAACGGGGTGCGCTTACCGATCCGCAGGTGCGCGGACAGCGGCCCGGCCTCGACCTGCCACCGCTCCCCCGCCGTCGTCGGCGCGGCCACCGGCAACGGCGCGGCAGATGGCAACGGCGCGGCCGCGTCGGTCGGCGGCAGCGGCTCAACAGGGTCGGCCGGTGACAGCGAATCCGAATTGCCGGTGGACCGCCGAGCGGCACCACCGGCCGGTGCCGCATCCGGGGCATAGCGGCGCACGCTCACCGCCACCGGCTCGACCGCGTCGAACTGGTAGGTGGCGGAGACGAATTCGGCCACCTCCATGGACGGGGCGAGCAGCAGCCGTTCCCCGCTGGGCCGTTGCACCATCACCCCGGCGAACCGTCCCAGCGGGGTGGTGTGCCAGTTACCGAGCACGAACCGGGTGCCGCTCGCGGTGCCCCAGCCGGCGATCCGCCCGCGGAACCTCCAGGTGCGGGTCGGGGCGGAGCGGGGCATTCCTCATGGTCCATCACTGAGCGCGCCGGTACCAACCTCAGTACGGTCGGTGGGATGAAGATCCTGATCGCGGGCGCCTCGGGCCTCATCGGCACCGCCCTGCAAGCAGAACTCGAAGGCCACGAGGTGCGCACGTTGGTGCGCCGCGAACCG
>CALKWS010000033.1 GCA_938004115.1 uncultured Ruaniaceae bacterium | reverse complement strand
CCGGGTTGGTCACGTCCGCGAGCACTACCGCCAACATCATCGTCCGGGTCGTGGACAGCGCTCGGGCCTGCGGATTCGCGCGATATCCGAGTTCCGTCGCCACCGCCCGGATCCGTGCCGCGGTCTGGGCGTTGACCCGCCCCGGCCGGGAGAAGGTCCGGGAGACGGTGGAGGGGGCCACACCAGCAGCCGCGGCCACATCGTAGATCGTGATGGTGGATCGTCCACCGGACCTGGTCACCCCGGCAGGCTAGGACCCCGCGATCGTCGATGGCAACCGTTTGCCACCAGCGATCACTGGCAGCCGATAGGCTGCCTACTGCACGATAAGAACAGACCAGTACTAAGCCCACGCGGGAGCCGTGCACGCATGTGGACCTTGTCCGGATTCGCCGACGAGATCGACGCCGACTTCACCCGGCAGTGCACCGTGGCCCGCCGATTGGGACTGAACTTCATCGAGATCCGCAGCGCGTGGGACACCGGCGTGCTGGATCTGACCGACGCGCAACTCACCGAGGCGCGCGACATCCTGGTGGACCACAGCCTGGGCGTCTCGGCGATCGGATCTCCGATCGGCAAGATCTTCATCGACGCCGATTTCGACGAGCACCTGGACCGGATGCATCGCGCGGTGGAGGTGGCCCATCATTTCCAGGCCCCCTACATCCGCGTCTTCTCCTTCTTCCAGCGTCCCGAGATCGACGCCGACGAGGCGCGCGCGGAGGTGATCCGCAGGCTTCGCGCCCTGGCCGACATCGCCGAACCCGCCGGGGTGACGTTGCTGCACGAGAACGATCCGGAGATCTACGGCGCCACCCCGGACCGCTGTCTGGACCTGGTCACCGCCGTGGACTCACACCGGCTGCGGCTGGTCTGGGACCCGGCGAACTTCGTGCGGGTGGGGGTTCGCCCGCACACCGACGGGTACGAATTGCTGCGGCCCCACCTGGAGTACGTGCAGATCAAGGACGCCCGCGCCGAGGACGGACTGGTCGTCCCGGCCGGTGCCGGTGACGGGCAGATCCGGGAGACCATCCGTGCCCTACGGGCCGATGGCTTCGAGGGGTTCTTCTCCCTCGAACCGCACCTGGAGTCCCACACCACCTCCCCGGACGTGTCCGGAGAGGAACTCTTCCACATTGCCTGGGACGCGTTCACTGCCATGCTTGATGAGGAAACCATCCCCTACGCCTGAGCAGGCGGCCCGCCCACCGACGACGAAATGAGCACCATGACGACAAGCACTCTCGCCACCGCCCACATCGGCGTCATCGGAATGGCTGTGATGGGCAGCAACCTCGCCCGCAACATCGCCCGCCGCGGCCACCACGTCGCGGTGTGGAACCGCACCCCGGGGCGCACCCAGACGCTGATCGAGAACCACGGCGACGAGGGCACCTTCGTGCCGGCCACCGAGTTGAAGGACTTCGTCGCCTCCCTGGAGCGCCCGCGCCGCATCATCCTCATGGTCATGGCCGGTGATCCCACCGATGCCACCATCGAGTCCCTCGTGCCCCTGCTCGAGGAGGGCGACATCGTCGTCGACGGCGGCAACGCCCACTACGAGGACACCCGCCGCCGCGAGCGCGCCCTACGCGAGCACGGGTTGCACTTCGTCGGCGCCGGTATCTCCGGCGGTGAGGAAGGTGCACTGGAGGGCCCGTCGATCATGCCGGGAGGATCCCCGGAGTCCTATGAGGCGCTGGGGCCGATCCTGGAGGACATCGCTGCGGTGTACGACGGCGAGCCGTGCTGCACGTACATCGGCCCGGACGGCTCGGGTCACTTCGTGAAGATGGTGCACAACGGTATCGAGTACGCCGACATGCAGTTCATCTCCGAGGCGTACGACGTACTGCGGGTGGCCGGCTTGTCCAACGCCGAGATCGCACAGGTGTTCCGCGACTGGAACGAGGGTGATCTGGACTCCTACCTGGTGGAGATCACCGCCGAGGTGCTCGATCAGGTCGATGCCCGCACTGGTAAGGGACTGGTCGACGTGATCGCCGACTCCGCCGGGCAGAAGGGCACCGGCCGATGGACGGTGCAGATCGCCCTGGAGCTCGGGGTGCCGGTCAACACCATCGCCGAGTCGGTGTTCGCGCGCTCGGTGTCCGGGCACTCGGACCTGCGTGCCGCGGCGACCGAGCATCTGGCCGGCCCCGAGGGTCGGATCGACGTGCAGGACCGCGCGGCGTTCATCGAATCGGTCCGCCAGGCGCTGTGGTCGGCCAAGGTGATCGCCTACGCCCAGGGCCTGGACCTGATCCGCTCGGCGTCACTGAAGTACGACTGGAACATCAACGTCTCCGAGGTCGCCAAGATCTGGCGCGCCGGGTGCATCATCCGCGCCCGGTTGCTGGAGCGGATCCGCTCGGAGTACGCCGGGCAGAACCTGCCCACCCTTCTGGCCGCGCCGAGCATCCACGCCGGCCTCGCCGAGGCACAGGACGGTTGGCGCACGGTGGTGGGCCAGGCCGCAGCGGCAGGTGTACCCATCCCCGGCTTCGCCTCCGCCCTGGCCTACTACGACTCCGCCCGCGCCTCCCGCCTGCCGGCAGCGCTCGTCCAGGGCCTGCGGGACTACTTCGGGGCCCACACCTACGAGCGCATCGACGACGAGGGCACCTTCCACACCGACTGGTCCGGGGACCGCACCGAACAGCGCATGTCCTGAGCAGGTCCCCGGCCAGGGCCCGCAGGCGCGGCGAACGAGCCGCCGGACGACGGCGCAGCGCACCGGAGAGGGGTCCGGTGCGCCCTGCGCCGGCAGCGAACATGACGGCCGGACCGTTGCCCCCGGCCGCCGGCGGTTGTGTACCATGACGCTCACCCGGGCGTATCTGCCCGTCGCCCCACAGGAGAATGGAGACCATGGGCGCCACCGGCGACAGCGACCATACCGACGTCACACACGAATCAAGCGAGCGCTCCGAGAGCGACGCCGACGCGGACCCTGACAGTACCGAGGGGCATCGCCCCCTCTCGAACCCCCAGGACGAGCCATAGATGGACGTCCTGCTGATTCTGCTGACGCTGCTGCTCATCGCCTGCGGCGCAGGCTTCGTGGCGGCCGAGTTCGCCCTCATCACCGTTCCCCGCGCCCAGGTCGAACAACAGGCGGCCGCCGGTGACCGGCGTGCCAAGGGCGTGCTCTCCGCCCTGCGGCGGCTGTCCACCCAGCTCTCCGGCGCCCAGCTCGGGATCACTGTCACCAACCTGTTGCTGGGCTGGGTCTCCGAACCGGCCATCGCCCGGCTGCTGCAACCGGTGCTGGAGAACCTGGGCATCGAGGAGGGCCGCGCGCGTCCCCTGTCGTTGACGCTCGCGCTGATCCTGGCCACCGGTACCACGATGATCTTCGGTGAACTGGTACCCAAGAACCTCGCCATCGCCCGGCCCTTGCAGACCGCCCGCTTCATCTCCGGGTACCAGCGCGCCTGGACCAAGATCAACGCCTGGCCGATCAGGTTCTTCAACGGCACCGCGAACGCGATCCTGCGCCTCGGCGGCGTCGAGCCGCAGGAGGAACTCGCCTCCGCCCGGAGCGCTGAGGAGTTGTCCGCGCTGGTTCGTCACTCCGCCCGGACCGGCACCCTGGAGGAGGACACCGCCGAACTGGTGGAGCGGTCCCTGGAGTTCGGTGACCTTCGCGCCCGGGATGCGATGAAACCCCGCTCCCAGATCGTCAGCCTGTCCCCGCAGGACACGCTGGCCGATCTCATCGATGCCGCCAAGACCAGCGGCTACTCCCGCTTCCCGGTGCTGGAGACCATCCAGGACAACGGTCACACCCACACCCGCGTGGACGGCCTGGTGCACGTACGCGGCACCCTGAGCGTGCCGTTCGAGCAGCGCGCCACCACCCCGGTGAGCACGATCCTGACCGAGGCCACGCTGGTGCCCGACTCTCTGGAGCTCGACGAACTGATGGACGAGCTGCGCTCCGGCGGGCTGCAGATGGCCCTGGTGATCGACGAGTTCGGTGACCTGGACGGCCTGGTCACCCTGGAGGACCTGGTGGAGGAGATCATCGGCGAGGTGCGCGATGAGCACGACGCCGAGACCGACCCGGTGCACTTCCCGGACGGGTCCTGGGACCTGCCGGGGCTGCTGCGGGTGGATGAGGCCAGCGAGATCATCGGCCTGGCCTTGCCGGAGGACGAGGCCTACGACACCCTCGGCGGGTTGATCGCCGACCGGTTGGGCCGCCTGGCCGAGACCGATGACGAGGTCGAGGTGGTCAGTGAGGACGTGCCGGGTCAGCAGCAGATGCTCATCTCCCTGACGGTCCTGGCCATGGAGGGCCACCGGGTGGACCGGGTGCGGCTGCGGGTGCTGGGCGTCCACGAGCCCACCGACCGGGCCGCGGAGAAGGAGGCGGCGGAATGAGCGGCGGCCTGGCCCTAGGGCTGACGATCTTCCTGCTGGCGTTCAACGCCTTCTTCGTGGGTGCGGAGTTCGCCCTGGTCGCCGCTCGGCGCACCAAGGTCGAACCGCTCGCCGAGGCCGGGAACCGTCGGGCCAAGATCACCCTGCGCGCGATGGAGCGGGTCTCGCTCATGATGGCCGGGGCGCAGATGGGCATCACGGTCTGCTCGCTGCTGCTGATGGTGATCGCCGAGCCGGCGATCGAACGGGCGATCTCCGGCCCGCTGACCAGCATCGGGGTACCCGAGAGCCTGACGCACCCGATCTCGTTCGTGATCACCCTGGTGGTCATCACGTTCCTGCACGTGGTGCTCGGGGAGATGGTGCCGAAGAACCTGGCGCTGGCCGGCCCGGAGAAGTCGGCGATGTTCCTGGCGCCGGTCCTGGCCGGGATCGTCTGGTTGGTCTACCCGATCCTGTGGTCGTTGAACGAGCTGGCCAACCTCATGCTGCGCCTCATGCGGGTGACGCCCAAACAGGAGGTCACCTCCGCCTTCACCCGCGATGAGGTCTCGGCGCTGGTGGCCGAGTCCAGGTCCGGGGGGATGATCGAGCTCAGCGACGAACGGTTGCTCCAAGGTGCCCTGAGGTTCAGCGACCGCACGGTGCGCTCGGTGCTGCTACCGACCGACACCGTGCGCACCCTGCCGGCCGACATCACCCCCGCCGAGGCGGAGGAGATCAGCGCCGAGAGTTTCTCCCGGTTCCCGATCCGGGAGGCCGACGGCACCCTGAGCGGCTACGTGCATCTGAAGGACCTGGTGCAGAACGACCCGGTCAAGCGCCACCAGCCGATCGACCGCAGCATCATCCGGGAGCTGCCCTCGGTGTCGGTGACCGATTCCCTGGCTGATGTCCAGGAGGTGATGCGCGCCTCCTCGGCCCACCTGGCCCTGGTGCGGGACTCGGAGGGCCCGGCGCACCGCACCCCGGTGCTGGGCATGGTCACGTTCGAGGATGTGATCGAGGAACTGGTCGGGGTGATCCGCGACGATTCGCGCCGCCAGCACGCCGGTTGAGATCCGGCTGGGCTGGGATCCGCCCGGCTGACCAAGGCCGGGCTGAGGTCCGGCCATGTGAGGTCCGGCGGGGCTGGGGCCGGGACCCCTCCCCGGCGAGGTCAGAACACCAGCAGCAGCCGGTCCCCGAGCCCGAACATGGCCCCGGCCACCACCGCCAGGTACCACAGCGCGGTGAGCGCCCACCGGTAGCGCACCAGGAACACCGTCAGGCCCTGCCCGGCCGGGAGGGCACTGTTCTGTGCGGCGCGTGCCACGGTGTGGATGAACATCGGGATCATCACCAGCCACACCAGCATGCAGTAGGGGCACAGCGCCCCGATCTGGGTGAAGGACTGGTACTGCAGCCAGGTGACGAAGCCGATCCCGAAGGTCGTGCCCACCAGCATCCCGCGCCAGAACCAGCGCGGCAGGCGCGCGCCGGTGAGCAGCACGACGGCGATCGTCACCAGGACCGGGAAGGTCACCATCCCGATCACCACGTTCGGGAAGCCGAACGCGGACGCCTGCGGGGTTCCCAGGAACATCCCGCAGCCCACCAGTGGGTTGATGTCGCAGGCCGGCACGTAGTCGGGGTTCCGGAGCAGGTTGATGTAATCGATGGTCAGGGCGATCGAGGCCAGCGTGCCCAGGATGCCGCCGATGAACAGCAGCAGGGCGTACTCCCGCCCGGAACCGCCGCTACGTTCGTGCACGGAGCCCGCCGCCGGCTCGCGGTCCTCGCCGCCCGTGGCGTGTGCCGCGACCTGCCCGTCGCCGTCCTGCCCGGAGTCGCCGTCCTGCCCGGAGTCGCCGTCGTGGCGGTCTGCCCTTGCGCTGGTGCTCACCTGCTCCTCTTTCCCCCGATCCAGCCCACGGTCGGTGGGTCGCACTGGGTCGCATCCTCAAGTATGCGGCAACGCGGGCCGCACCGGACAGTGTGTTGCCCCTCTCAGGAGCCGCTGTCCTCCTGCTCACGGATGGCTTCCTCATCCTCGGGCAGGTTCTGGTCCGGGGCGCTGGGATCGCCCTCCTGCACCTCCTCCCCCTCACCGTCGAGGTCGGGGTCGGTCGGGTCCGGGTCGCCGCCCGGTAGGTCGTCGGTCCCGGTGTCCCGGGGTGCGGCCGGATCGACGAACTCGTCGGGCGCGGCCGGGTAGTTCAGCCAGGGGCTCAGTGTGACCGAGGCGTCCGTCTCGGCGTGGATGAGCCGGTAATGGGCCGGCTCTCCGGCGGTGAGGTTCCACCGGATCACCGTCATCGCCGCCTGGGCGTTCAACGGTCCCACGGTCGGCCGGCCGAGGGTGGCTCCGGCGGTGGAACCGGAGATGTACTGCACCCCCCAGCCGAGCTGCCAGGGTCCGCCCTGGGTGTGCATGTGGCCGGAGAGGCTCAGCGGGACGCATCCGGCCTCCAGGGCCTGTCGCCCGGCGTGCGGGGAGTGGATGAGCAGGATGTCCGCAGGCTCGCCGTCCTGGTGCAGTTCGCAGGCGTGGTCCCGCAACCGCTCGCCCATCTCCACCACGGTCTCGTCACGCTCCGGGCGCGTTCCGGTCCCGATCTCGGTGAGGGTGGGGTCGGTGTCGCCGAGGATGCGCACCCCGGCGACCTCGACCACGTCACCCTCCAGCACCGTCCACCCGCGGCTTCGTTCCTGGTCCGCGGTGGTCACCGAGTCGTGGTTGCCGTCGGCCACGATCACCGGCAGGTCGGAGGTCGAGGGGAGCGCGTCGGCGAAGGCGTTGACGCAGAAGGACTCCACCTCGGTGCCGCTCATCACGGTGTCGCCGGCATTGAGGATGGCGTCGGCCTCCGACAATGCCGCGGCAGTGGCGATCACCGGCGCCATGCCCACGTTGCAGTGCAGGTCCGCGATCATCAGGAAGGTGGTGTACTGCGCGTCGGGTTCGGTGAACACGCCTGCGCCGGTCGCGTGCTCGTCGGGCGCCGGATCGCCGGGTTGGGGCTCCTCCTCCGGCGGGGAGGTTACGTCCTCGGCGGCGCCGTCCGCGCCCTGCTCGTCCCGGTTCGCACCGCCCGGGCGGGCCGGGTCCGCATCGCCGGCGGTCCCCTCCTCCGCCGCCTCGTCCTGGCTGGTGCTTTGCTGGTCGGTACTCTCCTCGTCGGTGCTTTGCCGCTCGGCACCGTCCTGTTCGGCGTCCGCCGGTGCGGGGCTCTCGTCGGCCCCGGGCGCCGGCGCGGGGCGCTCCGGTGGCGCCAGCGGTGCCGGGTCGGCCGCGTAGGCCTCCTGCAGGTTGGCGTTCACCTCGGCGTAGAACCGTTCGTTGTCCTCCACCGCGCTGACCACCATGCCGCCGTAGTGGTCCACGATCGTGGCCAGGCGGCCGGTGATCCGGGCGTCGGCCAGCGGTGTGCCGGCCAGCACCGGTGAGGTGCGCCCCTCCAGCCCGAAGGACCGGGTGAGGTCGCTCAGCGGGAGGACCACCAGCACGATCACCAGCGTCGGCGCGAGGAACGGCACACCGGGTTGGCGCCAGGCGCTCTTGGCGGCTTCCCGCAACACCCCGTGTGCCGCCAGTCGTCCCAGGGCGATGACCATCAGCAGCACGCTCATGGTGACCACCGCGCGGCCGATCATGTCCTGGGTCAAGCCGCGCACGGCGTCGTCGATCGTGGCCTGCGGGTTGGTGAGGAACTGCTCGTAGGAGTTCACATCGGCCATCAGGCCCGCGATCGGATCGGCGTCGTCGGCGGTGAGTTGGTCCGGGATCTCGTGCACCAGGACGTAGGCCCCCAGGTTCGCCGGCGCCGGTGAGTCGATCACCAGTGAACCCAGCGGACCCATGTCCACCCGGACCTCACCGTTGAGCCGGGTGGAGTACTCGGCCACGTGCGGGCCCAGGGAGCCGGTGTAGCTGGCGGTCGCCACGGAGAAGCCCACCGAGATCAGCAGGGCGGCGAGGACGGCGGCGCCGACTCGGATGGCGCGGCGGGTCAGTGGCTGCAGGCCGTGCCACCACGCGAAACGACGGCGGGGCGCCTCGGGCTGGTCAGGTCCTGCTGCGCCGGGACGCCCGGGCCCGGCACTCCCCTGCGGGGTGTGGTCGGTCATGGACTACTGGTAACTCACGAATTCCGGTCGGGGCTCCACGTCGTAGGTTTCCTCCGGGCTCATCATGGGGTCATCCTCATCGATGAAATTCTTCCATCCCCATGCCACCCCCTCCGGAGCGTCTCGCTGCAGCCTGTCCCAGGTATCGAACTTCGAGGCGACCGGGCCCTGACCATCGGCGTGGATGACGACGGCGACCTCCGGACGGGAGGTGTCGAGTTGGTCCCGGTCGCGGACCATCTGCCGCTGGAACTGGTGCACGATGAGCATCTTCTGCGGCAGATCGTGCTCCCGGACGAACCCGGCCAGGTACTCGGTCACCTCGTTCACCTCCTGCGCCCGTACGTGACCGATCTGCTCCAGGTGTACCTGCTCCTCGGTCAGGCGCCACTCCGGGTCCAGGGCGATCCCCACGTGCGGGTACGCGAGCAGATCCTCATACATCCGGATCTGGTCCAGGAAGTGGTTGCGGCCCGGTTGGAAGTCCAGCACCACGTACTGGCCGGCCTCCTGTGCGGCCTCGATCAGTGGCTCGAACGTGCTCGGGGACCAGGCGTTGGAGTAGGCGCCGTCATCCCCAGCGCTGGTGGTGGCCACGGTGACGATGATCTCCAGCGCCGGGATCACCTGCTCCTCGGTCAGTTCCTGATACGGCTCGGCGTACTCCTCGGCCAGTTCGATGGTCGCGTCGGTCCCCTGCTCCCCGAGCACCCCCAGCACCGGTGTCACCGGATGACCGTAGAGGGCCACGTAGCGTTTGTCGTCGAACACCTCCAGGCCGCCGCCGGGTAGTTCCACCCCGCTGGCCGCAGTGAGGGTTCGCCAGCTGAACTCGTCCTCATCGCCGAAACTGGTGCCCAGACCGAGGACCGACTCGGCCCGGGCCAGCGCGTCGGTCAGGTCCGGGTCGGTGCTGATCTCCTCGGTCAGCACCACCTCCGCCCCGGCAGCACGGGCGATACCCACGGCCGCGGCCTGTTCCGGGGCGCCGTCGGCGAGTACCAGGTGGCCCTCGAGGCGCTCGGTGGGCTCGGTGGGGCGAATCTGGCCGACCTCCTCAGGGGTCTCGGTGGTGGCCGGTTCCACGTCCAGCACCTGGCCCGGTTCGAGACCTACTAGCGCCGGGACGTAGCCGTCCGCGGGCCCATCGGCCGGATCCGGAACCTGCCCGTCGGGCTCATCGGTGCCGTTCTCCTCGGTGGTCTCCTCGGTCTCGTCGGTCTCGTCGGTCTCGTCGCCGTCGGCGCCCTCCTCGGCGCTGTCGTTGCCGCCATCCTGAGTATCGTCGTCGACGCCATCCTCAGTGCCCCGATCGGTTGCCGCGGTGATCTGCGCGGCGCCGGTACCCAGAGCCTCGACGGCTCCTCCCGCTGCCTCGCCGGAGGCCTCGTCCTGGCTGCCGTCCTGGCTGCCGCCGGCGTCGTCGGTCGGCTCATCGTCTGGAGGTGCGCCGGATGGGTCGTCGTCGCCGGTCTCCTCATCCTCGGCCGGGTCGGTCGCCTCCTCGTCCTCACCGGGCTCACCGGGCTCGCCGGTGTCCTCCTCCGGTGGGTCGGCACCGGCCGCCTCGGCGACGCTCACCTCGGTCAGGTCCAGCCCGAGGATCTCTCCCAATTCCTCCACGTCCTGGGGAGCGGGGACGATGTCCAGCCCGGTGACGTCGAACTCCAGCACGTCCACCGCGCCGACGGTGAGGACGGAGTGCGTGCTCAGCCGGACCAACTCGGTCTCGACCGCCAGGCCCCCGCCGGGGGCGCCGGTGAGCAGCAGCGGGGCGCCTGCTGCGGTGGCGATCGAGGCCGCCCGGGCCACCGCCGCGTCGTCATCGTGCGGGGCGAGGACCACCACGTGCGCGGAGGCGAAGTACCGTTCGCTCACGGCCAGTGCCGTCTCCACCGGATCCGCGGTAGCCAGCAGTGCCGGGGTCTCCTCCGGTTCGTGGGTGGTGGCGATCGGGGGCGGTGGGGGTGCGGGCGCGGTGGGCTCCGGATCCAGGTCGACTCCACCCGTGCATCCGGCCATGAGCAACCCGGCCGCCGCCAGCATCGACAGGCTCCTGATCGGGCTCGGCACGCACGGGCTCCTTCGGTCGGGTCTGGTCACGCCACCTACCGCGTCCACTGTACGTGCCGGTGGTTGCCCGCCGCTGCCCGCGAAACGCGATACCGGGCTGGCCCGCACGTCGTCAGTTCGGCTTCGCCTGCTTGCGCAGTTCGGCCAGTTCCCGGCGGGAGGCGGTCATCCGGTGGATCAGCAGCGACACGGCGGTTCCCAGCACCAGCGTCACCACCGCGCCGATGAGCGTGGCCACGCGGAAGTTCGGGGCCTGCACCACCATGACGGTGCGGGCCGCGCGGGTCCGTTCCGAGGCGCCGATAGCCACGGCGAGCGTGAGCAGGTTCGGCAGCAGCGCCACCAGCGCCGCCACACCGATCCCCACCCGCACCTTCCAGGGCCAGCGGGTGCGCAGTGCCACCACAGCCAGCACAAGCGGGATCAACGTGAACGTCACGCCGTAGAACAGGCCCCACAACGTGCCGGCCGCGGGCACCCCGTCCACCTGCCCGCCCACGGTCCGGGCCCACCAGGTGGGCAACGTCGCGGCGGCGATCACCAGCAGGAGCACGAGCAGCAACACGCTTCCCACCACCACCGCCGAGGTGCGCAGCCAGGCCGGTGGCACATCGCGCCGGTCCCGGGCGACCGGGCGGGCCGGTTCTCCGGCGGGGTGGTCCCGCCCGGCACCGGGCGGCTGTGGCTCGTGCTCCGGAGGCGGCGCCTGCCCCTCCGGTGCGGCCGGTTCCGGTGCGGCCGGTTCGGGTGCAACAGGTTCCGGTGCGGCCGGATCACCCGCGGCGGCCGGGTCGTCCGGGGCGATGTGGCCCGGCACGGGGGCCGGGGCGGCCGGGTCCCCCGCCGCGCCCGGTTCACCCGGGGCGATCGCGTCACCCGGGTCCCGAGGGTCACCCGGGTCCCTAGGGCCACCCGCAGCGGTCGGATCCGGTCCTACGGCAGGCGTGTGCCGACCATGGCGAGCATCCTCGCCCGCGGCGTGGTCGTCGTCGTCCCAACTTTTCCGCGATCGCATGGCCCCATCCTGGCACCGATCAGACCAGGGAGTCGCGCCAAGCGGTGTGCAACCGTGCGAACTGCCCGCGCCCGGCGACCAAGTCGTCGGGGCTACCGTCCTCGATCACCCGGCCGTCGTCCATCACCAGCACCCGGTCGGCGATCGCCACCGTGGACAACCGGTGGGCGATGATCAGCGAGGTGCGGTCGGCGAGCAGCGTCTGCAACCCCCGCTGCACCAGCCGCTCACCGGGGATGTCCAGCGAACTGGTGGCCTCATCGAGGATGAGCACGGCCGGGTCGGCCAGGAACGCCCGGGCGAAGGAGATCAGCTGGCGCTGCCCGGCGCTGACCCGGCCCCCGCGCTTATTGACGTCGGTGTGGTAGCCCTCGGGCAGTTCGGTGATGAACTCGTGGGCGCCGACCGCGCGAGCGGCGGCCTCGATCTGCTCGTCGCTGGCATGCGGGTTGCCCAGGGCGATGTTGTCGCGCACCGACCCGGAGAACAGATACGCCTCCTGGGTCACCATCACCACCGCGCGGCGCAGGTCGGTGGTGGAGATCCGGCGGATGTCCACCCCGTCCAGTTCCAGCGTCCCGGAGGTGACGTCGTAGAACCGGGCGATGAGCTTGGCGACCGTGGACTTTCCGGCGCCGGTATGGCCCACCAGGGCGATGGTCTGCCCGGCGGGGATGTGCAGGTTCAGTTCCGGCAGCACCACCGGCCCATCACCGTAGCCGAACGTGACCCCGTCGAACCGCAACTCCCCTTTCGGCTCCCGCAACGGCACCGGGTCGGGGTCCTGGCGCACCGTGGGCACCTCCTCCAGCAACCCGGAGATCT
>CALKWS010000032.1 GCA_938004115.1 uncultured Ruaniaceae bacterium | reverse complement strand
GGCCGGTTCACCCCACGCCCGCGGCGCGCAGCAGCGCGTCGAGATCGGCGGCGAAGTCCGTCACGAACCGCGCGACGCCGTCGATGCCGGCCTCCAGGCAGTCCAGGTCCGTCCACCACCTCACGCCGAAGTGCCGTGCCCGGTCGAACAGCACCCCGGTGTTGGACGGCTCGGCGATGCCCAGCACGGCATAGGTCAGGTCCCGTCCCTCGGCCGCTTCGGCCTCGGCCATCTGCAGGAACGGCGTGCCCGACGTCGGGCGGTCCTCCTTGCGCAGGTCGAAGTGGGCATCCAGGTTCAGGACGCCCCACCGCGGCCGCTGCCCGTCGGGCCCCGGCCGCATCCGGCGGGTGCCGAGCAGCCCCAGGTAGGAGGACCACGCGGTCTCATGCCCGCCGCCCAGCACCACGGTCAGCGCAGTTCCAGGTGCGTCCAGGGCAGCGGTGGTGAGCCGGGCGGCTTCGGCCTGACCGGTCTCCAGGTCCCGCCCCTGGGTGACCGCATCGCCGTAGTCCCGGAGCGCGACCTGCCCCGTGGCCAGTGGGCCGTGCAGGGCCAGCGGCGCCAGGGCCCGACGTAACGCCTCGGGCCCCTGGGCGGCACCCACCCGCCCACCGTTGCGGCGCACGCCTTCATCGGTCCGGAAGCCCAGCAACCCCACGTGCGGCCCGAGGTCCACGTCATCACCTGGGGCGTGCCGGACCATCTCGTGCCAGCGGGCGTGTTCGGGCCCCTCGCCGTCATGACGGCCGGTCCAGGGGTCCGGCGTCGCTTCCTCGGGCATATGCGGCTCTCCTTGGCTCGGGCTGATGTTCTGAGGGCTTGACTGTGATAGGCATCATAGTTTTTACTGTGCGGAAGTCGATACCCGTAGCACGAAAACCCAGAAGCCTTGGCTGCCGGGCGGGACGCCCCTACCGGGAGAGCCCCGCCCACGCGCCGTACCGGAGGCCGACCAGGGGTCCGGCAACCCAACCCACCAACCGCATACCCCGGCGCCGGGGCGGCCCCACCGACGGGGCACACAGCGCAACACAGCGGGTGACGGATCCGCACCGCAGGAGAGGGAGAACCGTGGCTCAACCCTTCACCCAACACGACCCCACCCGCCGGATCCGCGCGCCCCGTGGCACCGAGTTGTCCGCCAAGTCCTGGCAGACCGAGGCGCCGCTGCGGATGCTGATGAACAATCTGGACCCCGAGGTTGCCGAACGTCCCGAGGACCTGGTGGTTTATGGCGGCACCGGCCGGGCCGCCCGCAGTTGGGAGGCCTATGACGCGATCGTGGCGACCCTGCGCGACCTGGCCGACGACGAGACGCTGCTGGTGCAGTCCGGCAAACCGGTCGGGGTGGTCCGCACCAATCGTTGGGCACCGCGGGTGCTGCTGGCCAACTCCAACTTGGTGGGGGACTGGGCCACCTGGGAGGAGTTCCGCCGCCTGGAGGCCGAGGGGCTGATGGCCTATGGGCAGATGACCGCCGGCTCGTGGATCTACATCGCCACCCAAGGCATCCTGCAGGGCACGTTCGAGACGTTCGCGGCGGTGGCCCGCAAACGCTTCGGCGGAACGCTGGCCGGCACCCTGACACTGACCGGCGGCTGCGGCGGGATGGGCGGGGCCCAACCGCTGGCGGTGACGCTGAATGGGGGAGCGGTGCTGATCGTCGACGTCTCCGAGGACCGGCTGCGCCGCCGCCAGGGCAAACGCTACTGCGACGACGTGGAAACGGACCTGGACGCGGCGATCGAGAAAGCGATGGCCGCCAAACGCGACGAGCGGGCATTGTCGGTCGGGTACGTCGGCAATGCCGCCGAGGTGTTCCCCGAACTGTTGCGGCGGCACCGGGCCGGGAAGATCGAGGTGGATATCGTCACCGATCAGACCTCCGCGCACGACCCGTTGTCCTACCTGCCGCTGGAGTACAGCGTGGAGGAGTGGGAGCGCGAGGCGAAGGCGGACCCCGCCGGGTTCACTAAGAAGGCCCGGGAGTCGATGGCCCGGCACGTACAGGCCATGGTGGAGTTCCAGGACGCCGGCGCCGAGGTGTTCGACTACGGCAACTCCATCCGCGATGAGGCTCGCCGCGGCGGGTACTCCCGGGCGTTCGAGTTCCCAGGATTCGTCCCGGCCTACATCCGCCCCTTGTTCTGCGAGGGTCTAGGACCCTTCCGGTGGGTCGCGCTGTCCGGGGACCCCGAGGACATCCGCGTCACCGATGAGGCAATCAAGGAGTTGTTCCCCGACAACACCCACCTGCACACCTGGCTGGACGCCGCCGCCGAACACGTCGAGTTCGAGGGCCTGCCGGCCCGGATCTGCTGGCTCGGGTACGGCGAACGCCACCAGGCCGGGTTGCTGTTCAACCGGCTGGTGGCCGAGGGCAAGGTCTCGGCCCCGATCGTGATCGGCCGGGACCACCTGGACTCCGGGTCGGTGGCCTCCCCGTACCGGGAGACCGAAGGGATGCTCGACGGCTCCGACGCCGTGGCCGACTGGCCGCTGCTCAACGCCCTGACCGCAGCCAGTTCCGGGGCCACCTGGGTGTCCATCCACCACGGCGGCGGGGTGGGCATCGGCCGGTCCATCCACGCCGGCCAGGTCGGGGTAGCCGACGGCACCGAACTGGCAGCGGCCAAACTGGAGGCACTGCTCACCAACGACCCGGCCCTGGGCATCTTCCGGCACGTCGACGCCGGCTACGACAAGGCCCGCGAGGTCGCCAGGGAGCAGGGCGTCCGGATACCGATGGACCAGGAGGCGGCCCCGTGAGCAGCGACCGGCCACACCCCCGCTCCACCCTCATCACCAACATCGGCGAACTGACCACCATCGACCCCGGCAGCCGCGTGCTGCGAGACGCGGCCGTCGTCGTCGAACATGATCGGATCGCGTGGATCGGCCCCGCCGCTGACGCGCCCGCGGCGGACCACCGGGTCGACGCCGGCGGGCGGGCGATGCTGCCCGGGTGGGTGGACTCCCACACCCACCTGGTCTTTGCCGGGGACCGCAGCGCCGAGTTCGAGGCACGGATGGCCGGGGAGTCCTACGCCGCGGGCGGCATCAACGTGACCACCCGGGCCACCCGGGCAGCGAGCGACGCCGAACTCACCGGTCTGGTCGCCGGCCGGGTGCGTGATGCGGTGCGCGGGGGCACCACCTACCTGGAGACCAAGACCGGGTACGGCCTGCAGGTGGACGAGGAGGCCCGGCATGCCCGGATCGCCGCCGAGCAGGTGGACACGGTCACCTTCCTCGGTGCGCACCTGGTGCCCGAGGGGGTCGACGCCGATGCGTACGTGGAGCAGGTGCGTGGCCCGATGCTGCGAGGTGCTCTGCCGTATGTGCAGTGGGCCGATGTGTTCTGCGAGACCGGGGCGTTCGACGCCGATCAGTCTCGGGCGGTGCTGGCCGCGTGCGCCGAGGCCGGGCTGGGGCTGCGGGTGCACGGCAACCAGTTGGGCCACGGTCCCGGGGTGCAGGTGGCCGTGGAGATGGGCGCGGCCAGCGTGGACCACGTGAACTACCTGACCGATGCGGATGTGGACCTGCTCGCCGGGACATGGTCCGGCTGGGACCGGCAGGCGGCGGCCGGCACGCCGGGCACGGTGGCCACCTGCCTGCCGGCCTGTGATCTGTCCACCCGCCAGCCGCTGGCGCCCGGGCGGCGGCTGCTGGAGGCCGGTGTGCAGATCGCGCTGGCCTCCAACTGCAATCCGGGCACCAGTTACACCACCTCGATGAACGTCAACGTGATGATCGCGGTGCTGCAGATGCACCTGACGCCGGCGCAGGCGCTGCGCGCGGCCACCATGGGCGGGGCGATCGCGCTGGGCGTGCAGGATCAGGTGGGTTCGATCGAGGTGGGCAAGTACGCCGACCTGCACCTGCTCGATGCACCCGCGGCGATCCACCTGGCCTACCGGCCCGGGATGCCGCTGACGCACTCGGTGTGGCGCCGGGGCCAGCAGGTCTGGTCCGCGCCACACTGACCATGACCCCGCCCATCGCACGAGCCCCACTACCGCATGAGACCGCCCGCTGCGGGCCGGAAGGACCCTGGTAAGGACGCCATGACCACCGTCACCCTCGACCCCGAGCAGCTCGACCTGGCGGACGTGCTCGCCGTCGCCCGTCATGATGCGCCGGTGCAGGTGCCCGAGGCGGTCCTGGAGCGGGTGCGGCGCTATCGGGCCGCGGTGGAGGAGCTCGCCGATCACGACCGGCCGGTGTACGGCGTCTCCACCGGTTTCGGCGCCCTGGCCCAGCGGCACATCCCGGCGGCGCTGCGCACCCAGTTGCAGAAGTCGCTGATCCGATCCCACGCCGCCGGCGTCGGTCAACCGGTGGAACGGGAGGTGGTGCGGGCGCTGATGCTGCTGCGCGCCCGCACCCTGGCCACCGGCCGCACCGGGGTGCGCCCGCAGGTGCTGACCACCTACGTGCAGATCCTCAACGCCGGCCTCACCCCGGTGGTCCATGAGCACGGGTCGCTGGGGTGCTCCGGCGACCTGGCACCGCTGGCCGCGTGCGCCCTGGTGCTGATGGGCGAGGGGGAGGTGCTCGACGACGACGGGCGGCCAGCCCCGGCGGCGCCGGCGCTGGCCGCTGCGGGGATCACCCCGGTGGAACTGGCGGAGAAGGAGGGCCTGGCGCTGGTCAACGGCACCGACGGGATGCTCGGCATGCTGCTGCTGGCGCTCGCGGACCTGGAGAACCTGCTCACCACCGCCGATCTGTCCGCCGCGATGAGCGTGGAGGCGTTGCTGGGCACCGACCGGGTGTTCATGCCCGAACTGATGGCACCGCTGCGCCCGCACCCCGGGCAGACCGCCAGCGCGGCCAACATGGTCACCGCCCTGGGGGAGTCGCAGATCGTGGCCTCCCACAAGGACTCCGACCACCTGGTCCAGGACGCCTACTCCCTGCGCTGTGCCCCGCAGGTGACCGGCGCGGCCCGGGACGCCCTGGCCTACGCCCACCAGGTGGCGACCCGGGAGTTGCGGGCCGCGATCGACAACCCGGTGGTGCTGGACTCCGGGCAGGTGTCCTCCAACGGCAACTTCCACGGTGCCCCGCTGGCGCACGCCGCGGATTTCCTGGCGATCGTGGCCGCCGACGTGGCCTCCATCGCCGAACGGCGCACCGACCGGATGATGGACACCGCCCGCAACGAGGGCCTCCCGCCGTTCCTGGCCGACGACCCCGGGGTGGACTCGGGGCTGATGATCGCCCACTACACCCAGGCGGCGATGGTCGCCGAGACCAAGCGCCTGGCCGCCCCGGCCAGCGTGGACTCCATCCCCTCCTCGGCGATGCAGGAGGACCACGTGTCCATGGGATGGGGCGCGGCGCGCAAACTCCGCCGGGCGATCGACAACCTGGCCGCGGTGCTGGCCGTGGAACTCTACGCCGCCGCCCGCGCGATCACGTTGCGACAGATCCCGCCCTCGCCGGTCACCGGGGCCGTGGTGCAGGCGCTCCGGCAGCACACCGGCGGGCCGGGGCCGGACCGGTTCCTGTCTCCGGAGCTGGCCGAGGTGGTCACGCTGGTGCGCGAGGGGACCGTGGTCGCCGCCGCCGAGGAGGTGGCGGCGCTGCAGCACACCATCGGTACCTCGCCCGGCGCGCCCTGACCGGCGGGAGCCGACGACGACGGCTCCGGGCCTGGCAGGTCAGGTCCGGAGCCGTAGCGCGTCGAAGGGTCAGAAACCCTGCAGCGCCTCGCGCAGGGAGACCCGCGGGCCGGTGCGCAGCAGCGACCCGGAGTAGATCCGCGCGGCCACCGCGATGACCGCCGCAGCCGTCAGCGCCAGGACGCCCAGGGACAGTATCGGCTCCCACCACGCCGCATCTCCCATGAACAGCCGCACCGGCATCGCCACCGGGGCGCTGAAGGGGACGTAGGACGCGATCGACATCGCCAGCGCGTTCTCGCCCAGGAAGATCACCACGAAGTACGGGGCCATCACCAGCATCATCGTGGGCATCATCACCACGCCGGTGTCCTCCTGCCGAGAGACCAGGGACGCCCCCGCGGCGAACAGCGCGGCCACCAGCACGAACCCGAACAGGAAGAACACCACGAACCAGGCGATCGGTCCGGTGAGCAGGTCCAACAGGTCGTCCTGGCCGGTGAGCATCAGTGTGAGCACCGCGACGGCGCCGATCACCGCCATCTGGCCCACCGCGACCGCGGTATTGCCGAGCACCTTGCCGGCCAGCAACGCCCGCGGGGGCACCGCGGAGAGCAGGATCTCCACGATCCGCGATTGCTTCTCCTGCACGGTGTTCTGCACGATCATCGCCCCCGAGCCGAGGGCGAACATCATGAACAGGAACCCGAAGACTGCCGAGATGAGCACCTGCAACCCGCGGGAGGTGCTGGTGTCCAGCAACTCCACCTCCGGCTGCACCGACAGCGCCTGGAGCACATCGCCGGGCGGGTCGCTCAGTGCGATCACCCGCAGCCCGGTGGGTGCGGTCTCGTCCGGAACGATCGCGGCGTCCACCTCCTCGTCGCGGACCAGGTCCACAGCCGCCTCCATGTCGGTGGCGGTGGTGACCTCGAACCCTTCGACGGCCTCGAGTTCGACGCCGGCACCGGCCACCGTGGCCACCGGGGTGGGGGAGCCGACCCGGTCGGCGAAGTAACCGCCGGCCACGATCCCCACCACCACCAGGGCAAGAGTGATGATGAGGGAGACGATGAATGACTTGGCGCGCACCTGGGTGGTGATCTCCCGTTCGGCCACCAGCAGGGCGGCCTGGCCGGTGGGCACCGGAGCGGCCTCGCGCGGCGGGCCTGCTGTGGTCTGCGGCGGGCGGGTGCGGTCTGTGGTGAGCGTGCTCATGCCGCTTCCTCCTGTGGTTCTTCGTCGATGACGATGTCCTTGAAGATCTCGCTGAGTGAGGCGTGCACCGGGCCGAAACTGAGCACGGTGTCCTGCTGTATGGCGCGGGCCAGCACCTGCTGGGCCACCTGGTCGCCGCCCTCGAACACGGCGGTGGCACCGTCCAGTTCCACCAGGCGCACACCGGGGACCTGGCGTACCCAGCCGGCGTCGTGTGCGGTGACGATCTGGTGCCGGCGCACCCCGTGCCGCTCCCGCAGTTGCTCGGCGGTCCCGTTGGCGCGGATCTGCCCGCCGGCGATGATCACCAGGCGGTCACTGAGCCGTTCCACCACGTCGAGCTGGTGGGAGGAGAACAGCACCGGCACACCGCGTTCGGCGTGTTCGGTGAGGACCCCGAGCACCACCTCCACCGCCATCGGGTCCAGGCCGGAGAACGGCTCGTCGAGGATCAGCACCTGGGGGTCGTGCACCAGCGCTGCACCGATCTGCACCCGTTGCTGGTTGCCCAGCGACAGTGACTCCAGGGTGTCGTCGGCCCGTTCGCCCAGGCCGAGTCGCTCCAGCAGGGCGCGGGCTCGGTCGTTGGCCTCGCCGCGGTCGTACCCGTGCAGGCGGGCCAGGTAGGCCAACTGCTCGGCAGCCTTCATCTTCGGGTACAGGCCGCGTTCCTCGGGCATGTACCCGAAGGAGCGGCGGGCCCGCCCGTCCAGCACCTGCCCGTCCAGGGACACCGTGCCGCCGTGGGCGCCGAGCACCCCGAGGATGATCCGCATGGTGGTGGTCTTCCCCGCGCCGTTGCCGCCGACGAAGCCGGTCAACTTGCCGCGCTCGACGTTGAACGTCACGTCCGTGAGGACCTGGTGATCGCCGAAGAACCGGTCGACTCCCTGGACCTGCAACATGCTTCACCTCGTTCATCGGTCGCGAGCACCGGGTGTGCTCGTCGTTGCTACCTATGACGCTAGGCGTGCCGGCTCCCCGGGCGCTTCCGGCGCGAGGCGGATCTTTTCCCTCCGCCGGGCGGGGGAGACGGCGTGGGGCAGGCGGGCGCGGATGAGGCTCCGCGGCGGAGACAGGCGCAAGGGCTGCGGCCTCGGCCGGCCAGGCGGCCGGGGGTGGGGAGGAACTGTGGCCTCAGTCCGCCAGGCCGTGCTGGTAGGCGTAGGCCACGGCCTGGACCCGGTCCCGCAGGTCGAGTTTCATCAGCACGTTGGAGACGTGCGTCTTCACCGTGGCCCGCCCGATCACCAGTTCGGCGGCGATCTCACTGTTGGACATCCCGCGGGCCACGAGTGCGAGCACGTCCCGCTCCCGTTCGGTCAGTCCCGCCGCGGCGGGCGGCAGCGTTCCATCGGTATGCCCGCGCCGGGCAGGTTCGGCGCCCACGGACGAGCCGAGTTCGTCACCGCCCGGGTGGGGGCCGACGTCGTCGCTCCCCTCGTGCCTACCAGCGGACGGTGGTGTGGTGGGGCCGGGCTGCATCGCGGGCTGCGTGGTGGGGGCCGGCTGCGTGGTGGGGGCCGGCTGCGTGGTCCGCGGGACGAGGTCGCCCGCAGCCACGGCGCGTTCGATGATCGAGCGGGTCACCTCCGGCGACAGCAGCGCGTCCCCGGCGGCGACCGACCGGATGGCGTCGGCCAACTGCTCCGGACGGGCGGTCTTCAGCAGGAACGCGCTGGCGCCGGCGCGCAACGCCTCGAGCAGGTAGTCCTCCCGGTTGAACGTCGTGAGCACCAGCACCCGCGGACCGTCCGGCCGGCCGGCGATGAGGCGGCGGGTGGCCTCCAGACCGTTCATGCCCGGCATCTCCACATCCATGCACACCACATCGGGGTGCGTGCGTGCCACCACCTCCAGGGCTTCCTCGCCGGAGGAGGCCTGGCCCACCACGTCGAGGTCCGGTTGGGCCTGCAGGATCGTGGCGATCCCCTCCCGGAGCAACGGTTGATCGTCCACCAGCACCACCCGGACCGGGTCCTCGGGTTCCACCTGGCGGGGGACCTCGGTGCTCATCCGTCCTCCCTGCCAGGGGCCTCATCCCCGCGGCCCTGCGGATCGGGGTGCCGGCCCCGCAGCCCGCGTTCGCCGTCGTCGTACCGCTGTTCGCCGCGGCCCGGCTCGTCGTCGTACCGCTGTTCGCCGTGGCGCGCCCCGTCGTCGTGTCCGCTCAGCGGGATGTGGGCGCGCACCAGGAAGCCGCCGTCGCGGCGGGGCGCGGCATGCAACGTCCCGCCGTCGGTGGCGACCCGTTCGCGCATACCCACCAGCCCCAACCCGCCGGCGTCCTCGCGCGCCGGGCGTCGCCGTCGTCCGGCCCCGTCGTCGGCGATCTCCACCTCGACCGCATCGGGGAGGTACCGCAGGCGGGCGTCCACCCGGGCACCGGCGCCGGCGTGCTTACGGGCGTTGGTGAGCGCTTCCTGGGTGATCCGGAAGAGGTTCAACGACGCCAGCGGCCGCAGCGGCACGGGGTCGCCGATCACCTGGTAGGACACGTCCAACCCGGCCGCGCGGGCGTCCTCCACCAGCGCGGGGATGCGGTCCACGCCCAGGGATCCCACGGCCTCGGCGCCGATCTCGGGATCATCGCGCAGGGTGCCGAGCAGCGAGTGCAGTTCATCGATCGCCTCCCGCGCGGCCTGCTCCACTCGTTCCAGCGCGACCGCTGCCCGTTCGGGGTCCTGGTTCAGCAGCGTGCGTGCGGCGGCGGCCTGCACCCCCATCAGCGACACGTGATGGGCAACGGCGTCATGCAGTTCCCGGGCCAGGCGCATCCGTTCGATGGTTACGGCCTGGGCCTCCACCAGGGCGCGTTCGGCCTGCAGTTCCTGGGCGCGTTGCACCAGCAGGTGCCGGTCACGCGCGGCCCGCCAGGCGTGGTTGCCGAACCAGATCGCCCCGGCGAAGTACATGGCGTTGATAACCACCTGCAGCAGCATGTACGCCGCCAGCGGGCTGAGCGTGCCCGGGCCGATGGCCACCTGCTCCCCGTCCGGCGGGTCGGTGGCCACCCGGAAGAACGTCACCAGCAGCCAGATGAGCATCACGTCGACCACGACGAGGCGCACCACGAGGGACTTGCGCCGGTCGGAGATCCACGCGCCGGCGGTGTAGAGCGCCACGAAGTAGGCGATGTTCGTGACGATCGTCTCGGTGACGGCCAGTTCCCCGGCCACGATGAACGCCACCGTGACCACCGCGAGCACCGCGGCGGGGTAGCGGCGGCGCCACGCCAGCGGGAGCATGATCGCGGCCAGGAGCAGCACCGAGGTGACCGGGCCGGCCGGTTCCGGGAACAGTTCCGCCGCCCGTTGCAGCACCAGCGCTAGCACGCCGCCGGCGAAGAGCGCGGCCGCGCCGAGCGCGTCGGAACGCTGCTGGGCCGAGGTGGGGGCGGGTCGCTGCCAGGAGGTCGGCGTAGTGGTGCTCCCGAGGGTACCGGGGGCAGTGTGCGCGCCCGGAGCCGCCGCGGAACCGCCGCCCGCGGGCGCGGGCGGTTGGGTCGGGGCGGGCGCGCTCATGGTGTCAACCGTAGTCCGCGGGGTCCGGCTCCGGCCTCCGTCTCGCGGGGGAGATCCGCCTGCCGGGGTAGGTTCGGGGTCCGACGCCCGCCTGGCGTGCCCGGCCACGCCCCCTCAGGCGGTCAACGAGTCCAGGTAGTCGGCGTGGGCCTCCAGCGCCCGTTCGGCCTCATCGGGGTCCTGCCGGCGGATGGCCTCCAGGATCGCCCGTTGCCGGGTCCCCACGGTCTGCGGGTCCACGACGTCTCGATCCGGGACGGCGCGCAGGGGCGGGCCGGTGCGCGGGCGCGCCGCGTGTACCGCCGTCATCGCGACTTCCAGGACGGCGTTGTCCGAGGCACCGGCGATCGCGGTGTGCAGTTCCACGTCCGCCGCCAACCACTCATCGGAGGGCATCTGCGGATCGGCCTCCACCCGCGCGATCGGTGCCTCGATGGCCCGCAGGTCCTCCTCGGAGCGGCGCTGGGCAGCCAGCCGCACACACTCCCGCTCCAGGATCCGGCGTGCCTCGTCGACCTCGGCGGGCGCCAACCCACCGGTGCGAAGTTGCAAGACGATGAAGTCCCCGAACTGGGCCGAGATCACGTCCGCCGGGGGCGCGATCACGAAGGTGCCGCCCTGCGCCCCGCGCACCGAGCGCACCAGGCTCCGGGAGGCCAAAATTCGCAGGGCTTCGCGTACCGTGCCACGACTCACCCCGTACCCTTCGGCCAGTTCCCACTCCGCGGGAATCCGGTCACCGGGCTGCCACCGCCCACTGGCGATGCGTTCGTAGAGTTGCTCCGCAATCACCTCGGCCGCACCGCGCCTGTCGATCCGTTTCGGTGTGAAGGAATGGGCCGCATCGCTCATCGTCCTATTGTTCATGATCATTCTGGGCGGAACCAATGCTGGGAACCATTGACGTCCAACCTTTGATGAATAGGCTGTGCGACGTCGACCCGACGGAGTTTGCAGATGCAGATCACCCGCGCCGGCCTGAAGCAGGCCGACCCCGCCGGCACCGCCGGCCCGCCGACGACGGCAGGTGCCGGCTCGTGACCGCGCTTCGGGTCGATGTCAACTGTGACATCGGGGAGTTCTCGGGAGGGCGGCACAGTTCCGCCGACGAGGCGATGATGCGGATCGTCACCTCGGTGAACGTGGGGACCGGACCCTCGGCCGCGGACCCGGTCACGGTTCGTCGCACGGTGACGGCGGCGCTCGCCCAGGGGCTGGATGTCGGCGTGCATGTCGCGCTGCCGCACTCACCGGTGTCCGGAGGCGGCGCGACGGCGGTGCAGCCCACCGACCTGCAGGACTATTGCATGTACCAGATCGGTGCCGTCGCCGCGTTCGTGCACGCTGAGGGCGGACACGTCACGCACGTCAAGCCGCACCGGGACCTACACGTGATCGCGTCGAAGGACCTGGCATTGGCCAGGGCGGTTGCGAGTGCGACGGCCGCAGTACTCGGGGAGGGCACCCGATTGTTCATGCTCGATCGCCGCTTCGCCCGTAAGTTCGCGCAGATGGGGTTGCAGGTGGTCGCAGCGGGCTTTCCGGAACAGCAGTACGACGACGAGGGTGGATTGCTCCCGGCGCACAAGCAACGGGAGTGGGATCCGGCGCAGGTCGCGGCACGCGCGGTGGCGATGGTGCGTGACCATGCGGTGCGCTCCGCCGGCGGGAAGCAGATCACGGTGCGCCCGGCGACGCTCTGCGTGCGTAGCGACGGCCCCGACGCCGCCGACGTGGCGGCCCGGATGGTGGCCGACCTGCGTGCCGCCGGCATCCGCGTGGCGCCCATGTCAGTTCCCTGACTGTCCATGCCGGCCCCGTGACGTCGGCCTGGCCTGACCAGTGACGTCGGACCGGCCTGATGGGGCGAGCGATCCCAACTCATGAGGCGAGCGCTCGCATCGCTCCGGCGTCGGTAGGCTCGGCAACCATGCGTCCTGACCATCTCAGCCTGCTGCGCACCCCCTCCACCCCGGCCGTCCACCCGGACGGAACGTGGGCGGTGATCGCCCTGAGCCACCCGGACCTGGACGAGG
>CALKWS010000031.1 GCA_938004115.1 uncultured Ruaniaceae bacterium | reverse complement strand
ACATCGGCCAACGAGGCGAGCACCGCCTCGGCGCGCTGGGTGATCTGCCGGTCGATGAGGGCGAGGAAGAGTTCGTCCTTCGACTCGAAGTTGGAGTACACCGCACCCTTGGTGAAGCCGGCGGCGGAAGCGATCGCGTTGATGCTCGCGCCATCGAACCCCTCGGCGGCGAAGACTTCCATCGCGGCGTCCAGGATGCGCGCGCGCACCTCGGTGCGCCGCGGCCGCACCCGTACGTACCCTTCCGGCATGCCCTGAAGGATACCGGCCGGTACCGAAACCGGGACCGAACGGGTGGCCGGTCACGGCCGGCGAACCGGCGCGGGTCAGCACGCAGATAGGCCCGCACCTTGCGCCTGCCGCCGGCCGCTCAGGCCGACAGGTGCTGCACCGCCTCGTGGATGAGGCCCACCGGTTCCCACACCCCGTCCTCCAGGTTGCTCAGCACCGCCACGGTGGCGCCGGATCGCGGGTAGTGCCGCAGCATCGCGCTGGCTCCGGTGTTGATGCCCTCCTTCCAGTAGGAGCGCATCTGACCGCCGGGATCGGTGGACATCTCGAACCCGTACCCCATCTGGTGGGCGATGCCATCGTCGGGGTCCACCGAGTGCACCGCGTGCGGGGTGATCATCGCCTGCACCAGGTGCTCCGGCAGCAGCCTGCCGTCCCCGAGGGCGCGGTGGAAGGCGATCAGGTCACCCGCGCGCACGTGTGCCCCGCCGTCCGGTGACCCGATCGGCGGGTAGGAGTAGATGTTCCGCCGCCACCCGCCGTCGTCGGTCTGCTCCACCCCCTCGGCCACATCGGGCACCACCTGGTCCATGGCGAAGAACCCCGCACCGCTCATGTCCGCCGGGGCGAAGACATGCTCGGCGACGTAGTCCCGATAGCCCCGGCCGGTGGCCTTCTCGATCATCAGACCCAGCAGGATGTAACTGACGTTGCAGTACCGCACCCCCTGGCCGGGGGCGAAGTTGGGTGGTTTGTGGATGAAGTTCGGCAGGAAGTCGGCGGTGGTGCGCACCGCGTAGTTCGGCCGATCGCGCCAGAGCGCCTCGTAGGATTCCCCGGCCTCCTCATCGGCATCGTCTCCGATGCCGGAGGTGTGCGACAGCAGGTGGTGCACGGTGACGTCGGGGGAGATGCTGGTGCCCTCCAGGCCCAGGTAGTCGATCGCCGAGGTGTCCAGGTCGAAGGCGCCGGCGTGGACCTGCTGCAGGGTGGCGACGGCGGTGAACAGCTTCGTCGTGGAGGCACAGTCATAACGAGTGTCCAGCCGGGCGGGGACGCCCCAGGTGCGGGACGCCAGGCCGTAGGCGCCCTCGAACGCGGTGTGGGGGCCGACGGCGATGCTCACCGTGCCGGCGAAGTCGCCTTGGTCGCTCAGTTCGGTGAGGGCGGTGTGCAGCGCGGCTGTGTCCATGGGCTGACAGTAGCGGCCGCCTCGGAGATCATCGCCAAAGGTGGTCACGAGGTGGAGACGTTCGACTCCGACGACACCAGCCAGACCGCGAGCGGGGACGTGTTCGTGCTGGCCGTCCCGTACGCGGCACTGGGCGATGTGCTGGATACCTACGGGGATGCGATGGCCGGCAAGATCGTCGTGGACATCACCAACCCGGTCAACATGGAGACGTTCGACTCCCTCGAGGTGCCCGCCGATTCCTCCGCGGCCGCCGAGGTCGCCGAGCGGCTGTCCGAGGCCAAGGTCCTCAAGGCGCTCAACACCAACTTCGCCGCCACGTTGGCCTCCGGGTTGGTGGGCCCGGTGACCACCACGGTGCTGATCGCCGGCGATGACGCGGACGCCAAAGCCACCTTCGCCGACATCATGAGGTCAGGCGGGTTGGAGGCCGTGGACGCCGGCCCGCTGCGCCGGGCGCGGGAGATGGAGGCGGTGGGCTTCCTGCAGATGACCCTCGCCGCGGGCGAGCAGGTCCCGTGGACCGGCGGCTTCGCCGTCGTGCGTTGAGATTTAGTCCAAGCCGAGGCGGGGGCCCTCGATCGCCGGGCAGGCGTCCATCACCACGTCGAGACCGGCGTCCTTGGCGCGCTGTGCGGCGGCTTGGTCGATCACGCCCAGTTGCAGCCACACCGCCTTGGCGCCACGTTCGATGGCCTGGTCCACCACCCCTCCGGCGAGTTCGGCGTTGACGAAGATATCCACCACGTCGATCTCACCGGGAACGTCGTCCAAGGAGGCGTATCCGGTCTGCCCGTGCACCGTCTCCGCCTTCGGATGGACCGGCACGATCTTCATCTCCAGGGCGCGCTGGAGGTAGGCCGCCACCCCGTATGCCGCCCGGGCGGTGTTGGTGGACAGCCCCACCACGGCCCACCGCGCGGGTGTGGTGAGCAGCCGGCGGATGACCTCGGTGTCGTTCGTGTGCGCCATGGGCCCACTCAAGCACACCCGTGCCCGGCAGGGAGGACAACGCAAGCCCCTTCCCAAACCGCCGCCGCGAGCAGCGCGCGTGTGTCACTGTTGGAGCCCAGCATCCGTGGGGGCGCCCGGACCGTCCGCAGGTGCACCAGGACCTCGCGTGACGGGCCGGCCCTGTGGAAGGAGTCCGCGATGCCCGGAGAACGACGCACTGCCGGCCCCAGGTTCCGGATATGGCCACCGGTAGCGGCGGGTGTGCCCTGGCTGGGTGGCTGGTGGGCCGGACGCCGGCTCGGCGCGCCGCCCATGGGCGGAGGGGCATGGGTGCCCGGCGCGGGCCGGGCGCTGCTCGTGGCGTTCGCGCTATGGAACGGCTGGTGCCTGTGGTACTTCGCCCGGCACCGCACCGGGTTGATGCCCGGGCAGGACACGAATGCGCTGCTGACCAGCGGGCCCTATCGGGTGTCGCGCAACCCGTTGTACGTGGGACTGATCGCCGGCTACATCGGGGCAGCGCTGGTAGCACGTTCCTGGGGAGCGGTGGCGATGGCACCGCTCACCTGGGCCGGCCTGCACTGGGGCGCCGTGCTCCCCGAGGAAGCCTACCTGCGCACCCGCCTCGGCGGGCCGTACGAGGAGTACCGCCGCCGGGTGCGGCGCTGGCTCTGACTAGGCCCCGCACCGCCGTCGGCCGCGCTGGCACCCCACTGAACCCGCACCGCCGTCGGCCGTGCCAAGAGCGCGCTCAGAGCACCTTGTCGAGGAACTCCCGGGTACGGCGGTGCTGGGGGTTGGTGAAGATCTCCTGCGGGGTGCCCTCCTCCACCAGCAGGCCGCCGTCCATGAAGGTGACCCGGTCGCCCACCTCGCGGGCGAAGCCCATCTCGTGGGTCACCACCACCATGGTCATGCCCTCCCGGGCCAGGTCCTTCATCACCGCGAGCACCTCATCGACTAGTTCGGGGTCGAGGGAGGAGGTGGGCTCATCGAACAGCATGATCTTGGGTTCCATCGCCAGCGCCCGCGCGATGGCCACGCGTTGCTGCTGGCCACCGGACAGGCTGCCGGGGTAGGCCTGCTCCTTGTCTGCCAGGCCAACCTTGCCCAGCAACCGCCGGCCCCGTTCCCGGGCCTCGTCCTTGCTCAGCCCGCGGACCTTGATCGGGGCGAGCATGAGGTTCTCGATCACCGTCTTGTGCGGGAACAGGTTGAACTGCTGGAACACCATGCCGATCTCGGCGCGCACCTGATCGATCTTGACCTTCTTGTCGGTCAGGGAGTGCCCGTCGATCACCACCTCACCGCTGCTGACGTCCTCCAGCATGTTCAGGCAGCGCAGGAAGGTGCTCTTACCCGAGCCGGACGGGCCGATGATGCACACCACCTCGCCGTCGGCCACGGTGAAGTCGATTCCGGAGAGCACCTCGTGGTCGCCGAACGACTTGTGCAGGTCGGTGACTTGGATGATCATGCGCGTCGCTCCAAACGCTTCTCAGTGGCCCTCAGCACCGCCGAGAGCGTCAACGTGATCGCGAGGTAGAACAGGGCCACGGTGGTGTAGATCTCCACGGCGTTGAAGTGGTTGGCCACCACCAGGCGGCCCTGGAAGATCAACTCCGGCACCAGGATCACCGACAGCAGCGAGGTGTCCTTGATGCTGATGATGAACTGGTTGCCCAGCGGCGGGATCATCCGGCGGAACGCCTGGGGCCAGATCACGTGCCGCATGGTCACGTGCCGGTTCAGCCCCAGGGACCGGCCGGCCTCGGTCTGCCCCTTGTCCACCGAGTGCACCGCGCCGCGCACGATCTCGGCGATGTAGGCCCCGGAGTTCAATGCGATCACGATGATGCCGGCCACCACCGAGGGCAGGGTGTACTTGATGATCAGCGGCAGGGCGAAGTAGATCCAGATCGCCTGCACCAGCACCGGGGTGCCGCGGACCGCCTCGATGTAGATGATCGCGATCCAGTTGACGATCTTGAACCGGCTCAGCCGCGCCAGGCCGGCGATCGCGCCCAGCACGAATCCGATCAGCAGGCCCCCGACGGAGACCAGCAAGGTGTAGTACAGCCCCCGGGCGAGGGCGGGCAGGAAGTCGACGACCCCTGCCCAGTTGAAGCCGAAGATGGCGTCCATGGTTACCAGGGCCTTCCATCACGGAGCGGGTGCCACATGGGCACCCGCTCCTGTGTCGGTGTCTGGACGGGGTCAGTCCGCCTGGGCGGCCAGTTCGTCGAGCCAGGCGGGCTCCTCGCCGAACCACTCCGCGTAGATCTCGGCGTAGGTGCCGTCGTCGATGATCTCGGCGATGGCCTCGTTCATCGCCTCGACGAGTTCGGGGTGGCCCTGGGTGACGGCGATGCCGTAGTTCTCGGCCTCGAACAGGTCACCGGTGACCTTCAGGCTGCCCTCCCCGGCGGTGGCCACGTAGTACTCCACGTTCGGCGCGTCGTACAGGATCGCCTCGGAGCCGCCGCCCTCGACCGACAGGTAGGCCTGGTCGAGCTGCTCGTAGGTGTTGGCGGTGGCGCCCTCGATGTTCTCCTCGATGTAGGCGGCGCTGGTGGAGCCGAGCCGGGTGGCGATGGTGCGGCCCTCCAGGTCCTCCACGCTCTCGATCTCGGTGTCGTCGATCGGGACCGCGATGCGCAGCCCGGACATGTAGTACGGGCTGGTGTAGTCGATGATCTCTGCGCGTTCCTCGGTGATGCCGATGCCGGCGATGGCGATCTCGAACGAACCGGTCTGCAGGCCGGGGATGATCCCGTCGAAGTTGGTGGTCTCCAGTTCGATCTCGAAGCCGACGCGGTCGGCGATGGTGTTGATCATGTCCATGTCGAAGCCGACGAACTCCCCGCCCTCCTCGAAGGCGAAGGGCACGAACGAGGTGTCGGACACCACCACGTAGGAGTCCTGCAGTTCTCCCTCGGCGCCGCCGTCCCCGCCGTCGCCGCATGCCGCGAGGCCCAGGGCCAGGGCGGATGCGCCGAGCACAGCAATAGTCGACTTCTTCTTGTTGATCATCGAGCGTCTTCCCTCACAGGTGTCGTATGGCGTCATCGGATTTCCTCGGGCGACCCTCGGCGTCCCGGTATGGCGGGCGCGTGCTGAGGTCGCTGCCCACGGCGAGCGCTCTGACCGGGGCATCGCATCGACACTACATGGGTTTTTCTAGACACCCGCCGCGCCTACCTAACGATTCGGCCACGGCTTGGTTACGAAGAAGCTGGGCCGGGCAGGGACCGGACGGGGTTACTCCTCGCCGTACACGTCGCCCTGTTGCACGGTGCCGTCGGCCACCGAGGCGAAGAACTGTGGGTGGTGGTCCTCCAGCAGCACGGCGGCACCGATGCCGCCGGGGCGGTAGTTCATCGTCGCGATCGGCGGGGCGCCGCGCACCCCGTCGGGGCCGGTGGCGTTGCGGAACGCCCATGCCATCCGGCCCAGGTCGATGATGTTCGAGCCCTCGGACACTGACACCGCGCCCAGGCCCGCGTCCAGCAACGACACCTGGTGGTCGGGGCGCACCAGCAGGGCCGGATCGGCCACCGAGCTGGTGATGGCCTGGATCACCTGCTGCTGGCGCTGGGTGCGGCCGATGTCGCCCAGCGGGTCGGCGTACCGCATCCGCGCGAAGGCCAGTGCGGTCTCCCCGTCGGCGACGTGGCAGCCGGCCTCCCACTGCAGCCGGGAGTCACGATCGTCCACGTCGTAATCCAGGCAGAGTTCCACCCCGTCCACGGCGTCCACCACATCGGCCAGGCCACCCATTCCGATCTCGACGTAGTGGTCCACCTCGATCCCGGTGAGGTTCTCCACCGTGGAGCGCAGCAGTTCGGGGCCGCCCAGGGAGAAGGCGGCGTTGAGCTTGTTCCACCCGTGCCCGGGGATCTCGGCGTAGGTGTCACGCGGCAGGGAGATCAGGGAGGTGTTCCCGCTGGGCGGCACGGTGAGGATCATGATCGTGTCCGCCCGCTGGCCCTCGGTGGGGTCATGGGCGAAGTTCTCATCCCCGGCACGGGAGTCCGATCCGGCCAGCAGGTAAGTGGTGCCGGCCGTGGTGAGCCCGGACTGGCCCACATCCACGTGGTTGATCTTGCTGTTCGCCCAGATCAACAGGCCCACGGGCCAAGCCAGTATCAGCACTAGCAGAACCAGGAAGGCGATGAGCACCGGGCGGCGCCGACGACGACGGCGGGGGCGTGGCGCGCGCGGCGCACCCTGATCGGGTGGTGCGGTGGGCGGGGACGACGGCGGTGCGTGCCCTGGGTGGGCGGGCTGGTGGTGGGCCGGCTGTTGGTGGGCGGGGTGGCCGGCGGGCATCACCCGGGTCCGGTCCGGTGGCGCCTGGCCCCCGGGTGCGCCGCCGCCAGGGGGGATGGAGGGGGGCAACCGGTCCGGTGTGCCGTGCGGGGAGTAGGAGGGCGGGGAGCCTTGTTCGTTACCGCGCGGGGTGATGCTCGGGGGACGGCGCGAGGGCCCCCGGCCTGCGTTCTCCTCCGGGGACAGCGGGGTGGCCGATCCGCCCTGACGGGCCCGGGAGGCGCCGGGGGGCCGGCGCCCTGGGCCACGCCCGGGGGGTCGTTTGGGGGGAGGGTTGCTCATTCGGCTCACCCGCAGGGTCCGTTCTGCTCCGCGGCGGTGGACCCCTCGAGGGTAGGCCCAGAGGCCTCGTCGGTGGGGGAGGTGTCGCCTTCGCCGTCGTCCTCGGCGGCCTCCCCGTCGTCACTGCCGGTGCCCGGCTCCGCGTCGGTGCCCGAGCCGTCCTCGGTGGCTGGCTGCGTTGCACCGTCGGTGCCGTCCTCGCCGGCGCCGGTTTCGTCGTCGTCCTCGGTGACGTGCAACGGACGGTCCTCACGGATCGCCTGCCACAGTTCGGTGGCTTCCTGGGTCCAGAGCACGTTCGCTCCGTCCCCGCGGTCCACCCAGGGCACGGTGGTGAAGGTGACGTCCGCCGGGTCGATGTTGCGCATCGCGTAGGCCAGGCCGCTGAGGGCGGAGATGGAACCGAAGCCCTCCGAGGCGGTGACCGAGGAGGTGGCCGCGTCCAGGAACCGGTACAGCTTGGGGCTGTCGGTGAGCAGGTTCTGGTCCAGCGCGTGGCGGACGGTGGCGGCCAGCAGGTCCTGCTGGCGGTTGATGCGTTGCACGTCGCTGCCGTCCCCCAGGGATTTGCGCACCCGGGCGTAGCCGAGTGCCTGTTCGCCGTCGAGCACCTGTTCGCCGGCCTCCAGGTCGATGTGGGCCTGGCGGTCCTGGATCGGTTCGGGTACGCAGAAGGGAATGCCGTCCAAGGCGTCGACCACGTTCACGAATCCGGCGAAGTCCACGGCGATGAACCCGTCCATGCGCACATCGGTGAGGGACTCGATGGTGCGGATCGTGCAGGCCGCGGCGTACCCCACGTCCCCGGTGGCGCCGCCGATGCTGAAGGCGCCGTTGAACTTCCCGGTCTGGGGATAGGACTGGCTCCCGTCGGGCAGTTCGCAGGAGGGGATCGTCACCCAGGAGTCCCGGGGGATGGAGACCATCTCCATGCGGCTGCGGTCGGCGCTGATGTGCGCCACGATCACCGTGTCCGAGCGCACCCCGGGCGTGGTGCCCCCACCCAGGTCCTCATTCTCCCCGGAGCGGTCATCGGTGCCGATCAGCACCACGTTCAACGCCTGGCCGGCGTGGGGATCCTCGGGGTCCGGCTCGGGGGCCTCGGGACGTTCGGTGCCCAGCAGGTCATCGATGTTGTGGGTCTCGATGTTGGCGTCCAGATCCCGGTAGGCCCACGCCACACCGGAGGAGAAGAACATCGCGATCGCCAACAGCGACAGCAGCGCGGTGTGGCGGCGGTGACGACGGACGGTGGCGTGCCGGATCGAACCGGGGGTGGTGGGCGCAGCGGACCGGCGGGACCGCCGTGCGGACCGCGAGGCTGACGGGGCCGCTGCGACAGGCGATTCTTCACGTCGGGTCGGAGGTGCGGACGTCGTGGTGCGTTGGCGCTGGGACGCACCCGCCCGTCGCCGCCGCGAATGAGCGGCAGCGTGACGTGGGTTGGCGCCACGGGAGCGCCGGTTGTCTCGGGTCATCCGGACAGGCCCCCGTGGCCGGTGGACAGCACCATGGGCTCATCATCACGCAGCGAGGCCCGCATCGCCTTGCTGTTTGTGTCCCGGGGCGCCACGATGCCCGCGCGGTCGGCGTGGACGGCGGGGAGGGTGCGGTCCGTCGTGTCCATATGCCGAGCGGCGTACGTCTGTGCGCCCATGGTGGAGAGGGTAGCGATGCGTCCGCTTGCGGTGAGTGACCCTGCCGTCGAGTGCTGCGCCTCCAGCATCCCAACGCGGGCACCGCCGACACGCTGCTGTCGGCGCGGAGCAGCAGCGTGCGCTCGTGCCGCGGGTCGAGCTGCAGGGCGGGA
>CALKWS010000030.1 GCA_938004115.1 uncultured Ruaniaceae bacterium | reverse complement strand
GACATCATCTGGCAGGCCGGCCGCGGCCACGGGCTGGAGGTCATCGGACCGAGCCACATCCGCCGGATCGAGGGCGGGATCCTCGCCCACGGGTGCGACATCACCTTCGACACCAACCCGTTCGAGGTGGGGATGGGCTACGACTGGATGGTCAGCCTCGACCAGGACGCCGACTTCATCGGCAAGCAGGCCCTGAGGCGGATCAAGGCCGAGGGACCGCGCCGCATGCTCGCCGGCGTGGAGATCGCCGGCCCGAACCTGGGCTCCTTCAACGACGGTTCGATGATCGACACCCTGCCCGTGCACGCCGACGGCCGGCGGGTGGGGGAGGTCACCTCGGCCTGCTACTCCCCGCGACTGGAACGAAACATCGGTTACGCCATGGTCCCCACCGAGTTCAGCGCACTGGGCACCCGGCTCCAGGTGGACACGGGCACGGGCCTGGTCGAGGCCGTCGTCGTGCCCAAGCCGTTCATCGACCCCGCCAAGGACCAGCCCAAACAGGACGTCAACGCGCTGCTCACCGGGGGCACACCGCCCTCCGCCCCGGTCCCGGAAGGGGCCTGACGGTGCCCGCCCGCCCCGCCGCCCACGGGGTGCGATCCGCGGTGGCCGGACTGGCCCGGGAGCCCCGGTTCGAGGTCATCCCGCTGCCCGGGACCGAGGACGCGGTTGCCGAGCACGTGCCGCCGCAGGCCACCGTGACCGTGACCGCCTCACCACGGCGGGGGTTGGCCGACACCCTGGACCTCACCACCCGGCTCGCCCTGCGCGGCTTCCACACCGTCCCGCACCTCGCCGCCCGGATGGTGGCCGACGAGACCGACCTGGCGGCGATCCTGCGCGACCTCACCGCCGCCGGGGTGCGGGAGGTCTTCGTCGTCGCCGGGGACCGGGAGGAGCCGGCCGGTGACTTCACCGGCGCACTGGATCTGCTCCAGGCGATGGAGCGCATCGGGCACGAGTTCACCGTCGGCATCGCCGGCTACCCCGAGTCCCATCCGGAGATCCCGGACAACGTGACCGTGCGGGCGATGGCAGACAAGCAGTTCTACGCCTCCTACATCGTCAGCCAGATGTGCTTCGACAGCCGGGTGATCCTGAACTGGGTCCGGCGGGTGCGCCGGCGCGGCGTCCAGTTGCCGATCCGCGTCGGGGTCGCCGGACCCGTCTCCACCGCACGCCTGCTGCGGATCGGCACCCGGCTGGGCATCGGCCCATCACTGCGGGTGCTGAGCCACCACCGTGGCGGACTGCGGCACCTTGCGCTGCCAGGTGCCTGGCGGCCCGAGAAACTGCTGCAGGGTCTGGCCCCGGCGTTCGCCGACCCCGCCTACGGCCTGGACGGGCTGCACGTCTACACCTTCAACGCCGTGGCGGACACCGTCCGGTGGTGGCAGGGACTCGGCTCCGAGCAGGCACCGAGCACCACGGAGATGACGAGATGACGGCACGTACCACGACCTCGCCACCGCACAGCCTGGAGATCTCCCGCCGCGCCGCGCTCGCGCCGATCGAGGAGATCGCCGCCGGGATGGGCCTGGGCAGCCACCTGCTGGAGCCCTATGGGCGCGGCGTGGCCAAGATCGACCTCGCCGCCATCGACGAGCTCAGCGACCGTCCGCGGGCGAAGTACGTCGTGGTCAGCGCCATCACTCCCACGCCGCTGGGCGAGGGCAAGACGACCACCACCGTGGGCCTGGGGCAGGGCCTGTCGCGTACCGGCCGGAGCGCGACCATCGCGATCCGCCAGGCCTCGATGGGGCCGACGCTCGGGATCAAGGGCGGCGCCGCCGGTGGCGGGTACAGCCAGGTGGTCCCGATGGAGCGCCTCAACCTGCACCTCACCGGGGACCTGCACGCGGTGGCCGCCGCCCACAACCAGCTCGCCGCGATGGTCGACAACCACCTGTTCCGCAGCAACGACCTCGATCTCGACCCCGAGGCGATCTCCTGGCGGCGGGTGCTGGACGTCAACGACCGAGCGCTGCGCCACATCGTCACCGGGCTCGGTCCACCCGCCGACGGCCTGCCGCGGCAGACCGGGTTCGACATCACCGCGGCCTCGGAGGTGATGGCCGCCCTGGCGCTGTCCACCTCCCTGCAGGACCTGCGCACCCGCCTCGGGCGCATCGTCGTCGGGTTCACCCGCACCTCGGCGGAACCGGTGACGGCCGAGCAACTCAGGGCGGCGGGCGCGATGACGGTCCTGCTCCGCGAGGCGCTCAAGCCCAACCTGCTGCAGACGCTGGAGAACACCCCGGCGCTGGTGCACTGCGGCCCGTTCGGGAACATCGCCACCGGTGCGTCCTCGGTGGTCGCCGACCTCATCGGGATCCGCTCGGGGGACTTCCTGGTCACCGAGGCCGGGTTCGGTGCCGACATGGGCGCCGAACGGTTCTTCAACATCAAGTGCCGGGTTTCCGGGCTCACCCCGGACGTCGGCGTGGTCGTCGCCACGGTGCGCGCGCTCAAGGTGCACTCCGGGCGGCACCACGTGGTGGCCGGCCGCCCGCTGCCCCCCGAACTACTGCTGGAGAATCCCGACGACGTGCATGCCGGCGCGGCCAACCTGCGCCGGCAGATCGCCAACATCCGGCTGCACGGGGTGACCCCGGTGGTGGCGATCAACGCCTTCGCCGGGGACCACCCCTCGGAGCATGCCGCCATCCGCGAGGTCGCGGCCGTCGAAGGGGTGCGGTGCGCGGTCACGACGCACTTCGAGGACGGTGGTGCCGGTGCGGTGGACCTGGCCGAAGCGGTCGCCGAGGCCGCCGAGGAACCCAGCGAGTTCTGCTACCTCTACCCGGACGGCGCCGGGCTGCGGGAGAAGATCGAGACCATCGCCACCCGCGTCTACGGCGCCGACGGCGTCGACTACTCCCCGGACGCCGCCCGCTCCCTGGACCGGTACGAGCGCTGCGGGTGGGTGTCGCTGCCGGTGTGCATGGCCAAGACCCACCTGTCGCTGTCCTCCGATCCCGCGCTGCGCGGGGCGCCGACGGGCTGGCGGCTGCCCGTCCGCGAGGTCCGGGCCTCCGTGGGTGCCGGATTCATCTATCCGATCTGCGGGCAGATGCAGACGATGCCCGGACTCGGCGCGGACCCGGCGGCCCACCACATCGACATCGACGAGGAGGGGCGCACCGTCGGTCTGTACTGACCTGGGCGCGCGCCTCCCGCGCAGCGAGCCAGCGATGCAGCGCGCGCCGCTGCACCCTACGCCGCGCACCGCGCGCCTGGAGCAGGACGGTGCCAGAATCGGCGCTGTGCTCTTCGCCCGGATCGCTGAGGTCTCCACCGCCGTCGCCGCGACCCGCGCGCGGTTGGAGAAGCGGGCGCTGCTGGCCGCCGCCCTCCGGGAGGCCGAGCCGGAGGAGATCGAGGTCGTGGCCACCTACCTCTCCGGACGGGTGCGCCAGCGCCGCACCGGAGTCGGCTGGCGAACACTGGCAACCCTGCCCACGCCGGCCCGGTCGCCGTCGCTCTCCCCGCTGGACGTCGATGAACGCCTGGAGGAGATCTCGGCGCTCGCGGGCACCGGCTCACAGGCGGACCGCACGCGGGCGGTAGCCGCACTCTTCGCCGGGCTCACCGAGCGCGAACAGAAATTCCTGCGCGGGCTCATCCTCGGCGAGGTCCGCCAAGGCGCGCTCGACTCCCTGCTGCTGGAGGCCATCGCCGCCGCCACCGACGTACCCGTCACCGCGGTCCGGCGCGCGGCCATGTTCAGCGCCTTGACCGGTCCGGTGGCCCGGGCCGCGCTCACCGGCGGCGTCACCGCGCTGGAACAGTTCCGCCCCACGGTGCTGCGGCCGGTGCGACCCATGCTCGCCTCCGCGGCGCCGGACCTGCCCACAGCGCTGGAGAAACTCCGCGGCAGCACCAACGACGCCGTCGCCGCGGACTGCAAGGTCGACGGCATCCGGGTCCAGGTGCACCGCTCCGGCGGCGAGGTCGCCGTGTTCACCCGCTCCCTGGACGACATCACCGAGCGGGTCCCGGAGATCGTCGAGGTGGTGCGCGCCCTTCCCGCCGAGCATCTGATCCTCGATGGCGAGGCCATCGCCCTGGACCCCGCCGGCCGCCCGCGGCCCTTCCAGGACACGGCGGCGCGCACCGGCAGCCACGAGGGCGGCAGGGGCGCGACCCCGCTGACCGTCTACTTCTTCGACCTCCTGCACCGCGACGGCACCACCCTCATCACCGCCCCGGCGTCCGAGCGGCTCGCCGCACTCGAGGAGGTGGTGCCCGCCGGGGCGCTCGTCCCGCGCCGGGTGACCGGGGACGCCGCGGAACTCGACGCCTTCTTCCGTGACGTCGTCGCCCTCGGGCATGAGGGCCTGGTGCTCAAGGACCTCACCGCTCCCTACGACGCCGGACGCCGCGGGGCGGCCTGGGTGAAGGTCAAGCCGCGGCATACGTTGGATCTTGTGGTGCTCGCCGTGGAGTGGGGCAGTGGCCGGCGCCAGGGTTGGCTGTCCAACATCCACCTCGGCGCGCGCGACGGCGACGGGTTCGTGATGCTCGGCAAGACCTTCAAGGGGATGACCGACGAGATCCTGCAGTGGCAGACCCGCCGTTTCCTCGAGTTGGAGACCCACCGCGAGGGGCACGTGGTGCATGTGCGGCCCGAGCAGGTGGTGGAGATCGCCTTCGACGGCGTCCAGCGCTCGCCCCGCTACCCCGGCGGCGTCGCGCTTCGTTTCGCCCGTGTACTGCGTTACCGCGAGGACAAACCGGCGAGCGAGGCGGACACCATCGACGCGGTTCTGGCGCATCTCCAGTCAAGCGCACCTGAGGGAGGACCATGAGGGGCGCTGCGCAGGTTTCCCCCTCTCGCCGTGGTCCACCAGGGGTCTTGAGGCAGGGGTAGTCAGGATCCGCAGCGGCGTCATCGGGCGCAGCGCACCGTAGGATCACACCGAACTTAGTGGGATGGTCCGAAACTCGCGCCGTCCATGGCGGGGGTGATGGAAGGCGGAAGTGACGTGCTCGTAGGGCGCGAGAACGAAGTACGACAGATCCTCGGATTACTGGCCGCGCCCTTGCCGGCCGGGCAGGTGCGGGTCATGCAGATCGAGGGCCCGTTGGGTATCGGCAAGAGCGCGTTGCTGGCCAGCGTCCTCAGCCACGTGCACAAGCACCCGGAGACAGCGGTCGGCGCGCCGAGTTCGCGGGTGTACCTGGCACACGGGGACCGGTTGCACTCTGAGGCGCCGCTGGCCGCCCATCGGGTGATGGTGGAGCAGATCCTCACCGACCGGATCGAGAACCTGCTGGATGCCGCCACGCCTGCGGTGCTGGGGGCGAGGTGCGCAGAAAACCTGAGCGGTCACGGTGGTCCCGTCGTGGTCGCCGTGGACGACGCCCAGTGGCTGGATCCCGCCTCGATCGCGTTCCTCACCGCGTTCATCCAGACGCCTGCCCCGATCCCCTTGACGCTCATGCTGGTGCATCGCACCGGTCAGGCGCCGTTGAACGTGCTCACCCTGGCGCGCAGCCGTGGGGCGGCGGTGGAGCACATCGTCCTGGAGGCATTGCCGGACGACGCGGTGGAACGACTGCTCACCGGTGTCACCCGCCGGCAACGCTGTGCCGTGATCACCGCCGCGCAGGGGAACCCGCTGTTCGCCCGTACCGCGGCGGCGGCGTTCCGGCGCCACCCCCAGGCAGACCGGCTCGATCAGGTGATGCGGCTGAGTGCCGGCGATCAAGGAGAAATCCTCAGTGCGGCGATCGCCGACGACATGGCCACCCTCCCGACTCCAGCCCGCCGCGTCCTGGAAGCGCTCGCGCTGCTCGGCGCCTTGGCCGACGCCGACACGGTGATGCGCGTGACCGGTCTGGACGCCGACGGCGTCGAAACCGGGATGAGGGATCTTGCCGGCCGGGGTCTGCTCATCGAGAGCGGGCATGAGGTCCTGCACCCGGTGGTCCGGCTGAGCGTGTATCAGAACATCCCGTCGCGGCAACGTGCGGAACTGCACCGCCGGGTCGCCGGGCTGCCCGGGATCGAACTGTTCGACAGGGCCGATCACCTGGCCCGGGCGGTACCCGACCTCACCCCCGAGGAGGTGCAGACCCTGGTGCGCTCAGCCCGCGTGGCGATCGGATCCGAGCCCGATGCCGTGCTGGAGTGGCTGGGCGGTCTACGCCATGGGCAGCACACCGAAGAGTCCGCCACGCTCCTGGCGCGGGCCAGGATCCTGACCGGGGATCTGCACGCGGCAATCGAGTTGTTGCGCGCGCTGGTCGAGCATGAGCCGTGCGCCGGCGAGGCGCGGGTGCTGTTGGCGAACGCGCTTCGCATGGCCGGGCAGGCAGATGACGCCCGCGTCCTGCTGGCGGCCACCGCTGACAGCGTCGACGCCGAACTGCTGCGGGAGTACATCGACGTCGTCGCACTCCTGGACGGCAGGGCGCCGGAGAAGTTCGTCTCCCGCCTGGAGGCCCTGCCCGGTGAGGTGAACACGATCGTCGCGGCGATCTACCGCACCATGGACCTGCTCGCAGAGGGGCGCGTGCGGCAGGCGCGGACCACCTTCCTGCCGGTGCCCGCATGGATGAGAAGGGCGGACGGAACCGAGATCGCCTCGGTGCTGCACGCCGTCGCCTGCGCTGCCTGGGCCGCCTACCTGCTCGATGAGTATGAAACCGGCGCGCATATCGCTCAACGCGGCATGACATTGGCCCATCGGCACGGGCAGGCCGACGTGCTGCCGAACCTGGGCACGGCGCTGTGCTTCTGCCTGGCCTCCGTGGGTTTGCTCGACGACGCCGAAGCCGCCGGGGAGCAAGCCGTCGAGGACGCCCGCCGCTTCGGCGCACCCGATCTGATCAGCATGGCCCTGGCCGGGTTGATGATCGCCGCCCAGGGTCGCTCCGACCTGGATCTGCTCAGGGAGCGGCTGGACCGGTTGAACGAGGCACCGCTGCCGCGGTTCGGCTGGTGGCGACGCGCCGTCCTGACGACGCGCACCCGCGTCTCGGCGGTGCTCGGCAACCCGGTCTCCTGCCCCGAACTCCTGGGTGAACCGCTCGACGTGATGGCAGCCCTGCGGCACGCCGACGCCGCGACGGCCGCTGCCGCGATGGGGGACGTGGACACCGCCCGCTACCTCATCGCCGAAGGCATCCGGATAGCCGAGGGCCAGGACTCCCGCGGCCAGAAGGCGATGCTGCTGACCACGCACGCGGAAATCCTGCTGCGCAGCGGAGAGCCGCTGAAAGCGGGCAACCTGCTCCGGACGGCCGCAGACACGTTCCAACGGTTGGGAATGCGCCTGCAACTCGGCCGCGCACTGGCCGGGATCGCCCGTGCCGATGCGGCGCTCACCCAGCGGTCGGAGGCGCTCACCTCCCTGACGAAACGTGAACGGGAAATCGCTGAACTCGTGGCCGAAGGGTTGACGAACCGGGAGATCGCCGCTCGCCTCGTGGTCAGCCCCCGCACGCCGGAGTATCACATCCGCAATGTGCTGAAGAAGTTGGGTCTGAACAGCCGCGAGGAGATCGCGCGCCTCATGGCCAGGGGCGCTGGAGAGCCTGCGAGGAAAACCTAGTAACAATCCTAGGGTCGCATCGCCCTGGGACGCGGGCGGTCTGGTGGAGCATCAGCTCGGGTGGCTTACGCCTCCGATGCAATCGCGTGCTCAACCTGAAGGAGACCTCTTTGAGGACCAAGACCGAACGCTCGCGCTCGCGGCCCAGGAGGGCCCCGGTGCTGGGGGCCGTTGCCGCCGCCGCCGCCCTCGTCGGCAGTCTGCTCGTGCCGACCCTCGCTCATGCCGCACCGCCGCAAGCCGGTACGTACGAGGGGAGCAGTACGGCCTACACCGGCGCGACCGTCTCGTTCGAGATCGACGCCAACGGCATGATGAGCAACTTCGACACCGAGAGCTACTGCTCCGACGGGTTTTTCACGTGGCCCGTGCAATGGGCCGGCATGCCGGCGACGCCGGTCCAAGCGGGCGTGTCGTTCGAGGTGGAGTGGGAGTTCGGCAGCGGTGACGTGCAGTCCTACTACGAACTGACAGGCACCGTGAACGCCGACGGGAGTGCGAGCGGGACCGGGCGCGCGGGTTTCTCACCTTCTGGGACCTGCGGCGGATTGAACTTCACTTGGACCGCGGAACGCGTCGGTGGCGGTGACCCCGACCCGATCAGTCCCGAGA
>CALKWS010000029.1 GCA_938004115.1 uncultured Ruaniaceae bacterium | reverse complement strand
TTCCACTGTCACTAATTGCTTTCCATTTAAGTGACCACATTTTTTGGGAATTTTTGACCAGGACCCGCGTCGTAACCGAGCAGTCCGCCCATCGAGGCCCCTACCACCACCAGGTGGCCGGTGTGCCTCTGGCGCTGTGCCGTCACGACGCGGGCGGCCAGTTCCACCCAGTCGGGATAGCGCACCCGACCGGGGCTGGCGGTGCGGGTGCGTCCGTACCCGGGCAGATCGGGCACCACGACGTGCACGCCGTGGGCGGCGATCGCCGCAGCATAGGGCCAGAGCATCCCGGCGTGCCCGCCGGCGCCGTGGAGCAACACCACACAGTCCGCGGCGCCGGGGTCGCCGATCCTCTCCACGTGCACGCGGTAGTCGCCGTGGTCGATCCAGGTGGACTCGCGAGCAGGGAGGGGATCGGGGAGGAACCCGCCGGGCAGGTACGACGCGTATGTGGTCACGTGCTCATCCTTGCGCAGCGACGGTCGGCGCGGCCCTGACGCGGCTGTGCGTGATGGCCGACGGCGCGGGTCGGGTAGGCATGGGAGGGCCGACGGCGCGGGTCGACCGGGTGCGGATGTACTCGCCGGTTGCTGCCCATCCTGGTTAGCGCCCGTTGTCATGCCGCCATATCCACAGCACGGACCCGGGCCGCCGACGCATCCACATTCCTCGAAACCGATTAGAACGGATGTCCGAGGTCGCGTGTACGTTGAATCTATGTCGACCTCCACCACCGATCCAGTGGCCCTGGCGCCGGGCTCGTTGGAGCGCGTGCGCGAGGTGCTGGACGGCCTCGCCGCCGGAGAGTGGTGGCGTGCCGGGGAGGCCGACCTGGTGGAGATGCTCGGTGCGATCGGGCGGATACGCCATGACCTCGCCCGCGTCGAGGTGCATGCCACTGCCCAGGTGCTCAATCGGGGCCTGCCCAAGGAGCGCGGGATGTCGCCCGTGGACTACCTGACGGTCGCGCAGTCGCAGCACGCCACCGCTCCGCCGGTGGGGCATGCGCTCACGATGGTCCGGCTGGCCGAGGCGATGCAGCAACTGAGCGCGCCCGCCGGCCTGGGCACCGGCCCGGACGGTGGTCGATCACATACCGACTGCGTCGATGATGCGACGGACGGTCCCCGCGAGGAGGACACCCAGGAGGCGGGGGATCCGGCGGGCGGCGAACCACTGGGCGACACGCTCGCAGCGTTCGACGCCGGGCTGATGGGCCCGTCCAAGGCCGCTGCGATCGTGCGGTTCCACAACGAGGTGGCGCGGCACTCACCCGAGGAGGCCCTCGCGTCGGCGATGGGCACGATCAACCGGGGAGCCAGCGACACGTTCAAGAAGCGCGGCAACAGGCTCGACCCGCTGGGCGTGGACAAGGATCCGGAGTCGCTGATCCGCCGCGGCGGGTGGACCGACCGTGAATTGCGGATGGTGCTCAACGAATCGCGCAAGATCATCAAGCCCGCCAAGGAGCTCGAGGATGAGGAACGGCGCGGGCGGGCGTTTCGGTCCCTGCACTCCATGCGCGTCAACGATGACCTGACCGAGTACCGCCTCGTCGTGGATGAGGAGGGGGCCGCGGTGATCGACGCGGCGCTCGCGGCGTTGTCGTCACCGAAGAAGGACGAGGACGGCAACCCGGATCCGCGTAGCGCCCCACAACGCAAGGCCGATGCCCTACTCACGGTCGTCCGGCGCGGGGTGAGTGCGCCGGAAGGGGTGCCCCAGACGACGAAGGCCCAAGTGGTCATCACGATGCGGTACTCGACGCTCCTGGGCTTCATGCCCGGGGCCGGCATGACGATGACCGGCCAGGTCCTCTCCCCGCAGACCGTACGACGCATCGCCTGCGATGCCGGGATCGTTCCCATGGTGCTGGGCAGCGAGGGGGAGATCCTGGAGATGGGACAGGAGAAGCGCCTGTTCACCCCCGGACAGCATCGAGCCCTATGGCACCGGGACAAGAAGTGCACCTTCCCCGGGTGCACGATCCCGCCGCAATGGTGCGATGCCCACCACGTCAAGCACTGGGCCGACGGTGGCCCCACAGACCTGAGCAACGGTGCGCTGCTGTGCCAGCGCCACCACACCTACGTCCACTCCCAGGAGCTGACCGCAACCGTCACCGCCACCGGCGTCACGTGGCACACCTGGCATACCTGACCATCGCGCCCCGCACCCGGCCGGATCCGGCCGGGTCACAGCCATGCCCGGACTGCGAATCGGGCGGCGCACGGTAGCCGGAGACTGGTGGACCAGTGACCACAGACACGCGCACGGCTCTGCCGCCCGGTGGCGACGCCAGGCGTTGAGCGCACGCCTCGGGGACCCGGCTGCGTGCCCGCGCCGCCAGGCAGGACTAGCCGTGGGGGCGCTCAGCGGTGAGGATGGTCCAAGGGGTCCAAGGCGGCTACCTCCGTGACGTCCCCACGAATGCCCGGTACCTATCGACTCGGCGGTGACCCGATTGAGTGAGCACACGGACCTGCTCGTCGTCGGCGGAGGCATGGCCGGGCTCGTGGCGGCGCGCACGGCAGCGGCGGGCGGCCTTCAGGTCGCGGTCCTGGAGGCGGCGACCGACTGCGGCGGCATGGTCGGCGCCCATGAGGTGGACGGCCTCGTTCTGGATACCGGCGCGGAGAGTTTCGCGACCGCCGGGGGAGCGGTGGCAGACCTTGCGAATCAGGTCGGCCTGAGCGACCAGGTGGTCAGCCCCCATCCGATCCCGGCGCTGGTGCACCATGAGGGCGGTACCTACTCCCTACCGGCGAAGCACGTGCTGGGCGTGCCCACCGACCTGCAGGCTCCGGAACTCGACACCGCGCTCGGCGTGGAGGGCCTGCGGCAGGCGCAACAGGACGCGTACCTGCCGCCGGCAGCGGGTGCCGATGAGCGATCGTTGGCCGGATTCGTCCGCGCTCGCATGGGTCAGCAGGTCCTCGACCGGCTGGTGCGGCCGGTGGTGCGGGTGGTCCATTCGGTGGAGCCGGAGGACTTGCACACCGATGCGCTCGTCAGTGACTTGCCCGCCCGGGTGGCCGCCGCAGGATCCTTGGCCGCCGCGCTCGACGCGGTCGGACGACGCACGCCGGGCGGGAGCGCGACCCAAGGCCTCAAGGGTGGTGTGCACGGGTTGGTCAGCGCACTGGCCGCAGATCTGGAAGGTAACGGCGTGCGACTCGTCCCGGGCACGCCGGTGCGCTCATTGGATCGCCGAGCCGGGCGATGGCGCGTGACCACGCGGGCCGGTGAGACCTGGTCGGCCGGCGCGGTGCTGCTGGCCTGCCCGCCGCACGAGTGGGCGTTCCTGGACCCCTCCGCCGCCCCGGACCTGGTGCGCTTGGCGGCCGACTGGCCGGCGCCGTCCACGGTGGATCTGGTCACGCTCGTGCTCGACGCCACCCAACTGCCGCGCCACCGCCGCGGCGGGGTGCTCGTCACCGAGCCGGGCGCAAATGCGAAGGCGCTGACCTACGCCACCGCGAAGTGGGACTGGCTGGCGCAGATCGCCGGGCCGGAGCGCGAGGTACTCCGCCTGGCGTACCCGGCCGGCTCCCACGCCCCGGCGGAGGTCGGCCAGGTCCTTCTCGACGCGGCCCGGCTCCTGCAGATCCAGATCCCCGAGGGCGCCCTGCGCGCCCATGCCCGGATCCGCATGACGTTGCTGCGCCCGGTGCACGCCTCGGGCATGGCCGCCAGAGTCCGCCACATGCGCCAGGCCCTCGCGTCCCTGGACGACATCGACGCAGCCGGCGCGTGGATCGCCGGAACCGGTCTGGCGGCGGTGGTGCCGGACGCCGAAGCCGCCGCGGCACGATTGGTCTCCCGCCTGCGTTCGGGTAGGTCACCGCGTTCGATCTGAGTAGGCCGCGGGCTGCTCACGTGCGCCCCGGCTGGGCCTCACTGGGTCCGTGCCGGCTCGGCGGCATCCATCCGGACGTCCCGGCAGGCGGCGGTGCGCCCGGCGGAGGCGGTTGGAGTTGCGGGGGAGTGATCATCCGGCGCAGCAGACGCTCCAACGGCCCCTGCCCGAGCGTCGAGCGCCACACCTGGGCGAACACCAGGCTTCCGACGGTCAGCCAGATCAGCGGCCAGTTCGACACCGGGTACCACACCACATCGGACCCCAGGATCGCGATGCACACGATGTGCAGGGAGTAGATCGTCAATGACATCGCACCCACCGCATTCACCGGCGCGGCCACTACCCGCAGCGGGGTCAGCCGCATCGCCAGCAGACACAGTCCCAGCAGCGCCACCCCGAAAGCCGCGTTGCCCACCATCTCCGGGGTGGTGTTCGCATGTGGTTCGATCGTGACCAGGTCGAACGCCGGGTCGCCCTCCCCACCCGGGACGGTGCCTTGCGCCCACGCGCCGGCCCCGTATGCGGCTGCGGCCACCACAGCCCCGGCACCCAGCAGGATCGCACCGGTACGGGCTGAGCGCAGATCCATTTTCCCCACTGCCACCCCCACCAGGATGTACGCCAACCAGGTGATCACCGGGTAGTACCCGGTCCAGACCTCCGCCAGCCCCGGCACCAGGGCCAGTGCGCCGGCCGCCCCGGCATCGCCGAAGACGGCATGCCGCGACAGGATGAGCAGTGGCGGGCCGAGCACGAACACCGCCCCCGCGGCGGCGAGCACCACCCCAGCCCGCATCCGCAGGAACGGGATCGCCAGCAGGAACAACACCGCGTAGGACGGCAGGATCACCGCCACCGGCGTCCCCAGGAAGGTCAGCAGGTAGCCGAACACGTACAGGATCAGTGCCCGGCGCACGATCCGACCGCGGTGGACCGCGAACTGCACCGGGTCGCCCTGGGCCCGGCGCGTCATGAATACCAGACCGATCCCCGCCAGCATCGCGAACAGCGCGGACGGGCGCCCGTCGGCGAGGAAGAACCACCCGGTGGCGGAGAAGAACTCCGCGTGGCGCTCCATGCCCAGGTGCGCCACGAACATGCCCAGCACCGCCAGTCCGCGGGCGGTGTCCACCCCCACGATGCGCGCGGGTGCCGTCGTCTGCATGCGTTCACGGTACCGACGTGCGGAGCCATCGACGCGCGGGGAATTGACGGGCAAGCGATCGACGCGCGTGCCCTCGACGCGCGGGCGGCCCGCTCGCGGGGTCAACGCCGCGCACTAGGGTGGACCACTATGCAGATCGCACGGTTCGCCCATGGTGATGACCCCCGATACGGCGTGGTGGACGACGGTGACCTGGTGGTGCTGTCCGGCGACCCGCTGTACACCCCGATCGACCCCACCGGGGAGCGCGTCCCGATGGATTCGGTGAGGTTGCTCGCCCCGGTGATCCCGCGCTCCAAGGTGGTCGCGATCGGCCGCAACTACGCCGAGCACGCCGCCGAACTGGGCAACGAGGTTCCCGAGCGTCCGCTGGTGTTCCTCAAACCGAACACCGCCGTCATAGGCCCGGACGACCCGATCCTGCTGCCCGACTACTCCCAGGACGTACAGCACGAGGCAGAACTCGCCGTCGTCATCTCCCGGATCTGCAAGGACGTCCCGGCCGAGCGAGCCCAGGACGTGATCTTCGGCTACACCGCCGCCAACGACGTCACTGCCCGCGACGTGCAGAAGGAAGACAAGACCTGGACCCGGGGCAAGACGTTCGACACCTCCTGCCCGCTGGGTCCGGTCATCGCGATGGATCTGGACATCTCCGACCTGCGGGTGCAGGCACGCGTGGACGGGCAGGTGCGCCAGGACGGGTCCACCGCACAGATGATCCACTCGGTGGCCGAACTGATCGCCTACGCCTCCTCACTGTTCACCCTGCTTCCCGGTGACGTGCTGCTCACCGGCACCCCCGCCGGCGTCGGCCGGATCGAGGCCGGGCAGCGCGTGGAGGTGGAGATCGAGGGCATCGGCACCCTGGGTAACCCCGTGATGCGCCGCTGAGGGCACGACGGCGTCACTCACCCGGGCAACGCCGGCTCAGGTCAGTGCAGGAGCGCCAACGGGCGTGCCGGGTGTCACTCACGTAAGTGCGAACGGGCAGCGCCGGCTCACGTCAGTGCCAGGCGTTAGTTCGCGCTGCCTAGGACCGCCACGTAGTGCCGGTGATCGACATCGATGGCAGGGGCGGAGCGCACTTCGATGACGTCCACAGCGGCCGACTCCGCCTGGCCCAGGTCCACCTCATGCAGCCCCTCGGCACAGGTGATGTCCTCCTCGACCGACCCGGCTTCACCGGCCTCGCCCAGCATCACCTCGATCGTCAAGTCGGTATCGCCGTAGCAGTACAACTCCAACGACTGCACCGTCACCGGCTCCTCGAACTCATGAGTGGTCTGGCGGCCCGAGGGCGTGGAGGAGATGGTCAGCACATCCTCACGGTCCTCGTAATGCCGTTGCAGGTCCACCCACCATCGTTCGATCTCGGTCATGTCGGCATACTCATCATCGCTGCCGGCTCCGGTGTTGTCATCGGCGGAGTCGCCGGCGTCGTCGTCGGCATCCCCCTCGGCGGTGCCGGCACGGGCGTCCCCATCGTCATCGGAGAGCCCACCGGCTGCGCCGTCCTCGGTCTGCGCTGGCCCCTCGGCGCGCTCAACTTGTGATTCTGCGCCGGCGCCGTTGTTCTCCGGGACATCGTCCGTCGTCGTACATCCGGCCAGCAGCGCCGCTGCCGCGGCGATACCCGAGAACCCTGCCGCGCCGCGACGGCGCCAGGCGGTGGTGCGGGTCCGGTGTGCCTCGTACCTCACGCGAACGGGTCTCCTCCCTCGGGGGTGTGCTGGTCCCGGGTGAGCTTAACAACGGAGTGCCTGAGCCCGGCGGAGCGGATCAGTCGTCAGCGACCTGCTCGGCGGCGATCTCCCCGGCCGGCCGGTCCGCCCCGGAACTCATCACCGTGCCGGCGCT
>CALKWS010000028.1 GCA_938004115.1 uncultured Ruaniaceae bacterium | reverse complement strand
CCGCACCCCACCGGCCACCCGCGCCGGTCAGGACCTCCCCAGGTGCTCCCGCAGGAACTCCAGCGCCGCCGGATAGGCGTCCAACCGGTTCGATCGTTTCGCCAGCCCGTGCCCCTCATCGTGGTACACGCGCAACTCGCACGGCACCCCGGAGGCGTCCAGTGCGGCCTTGATCTGCTCGGCCTCGCTCAACGGCACCCGGGGGTCGTTGGCGCCGTGGATCACGAACAACGGCGCGCGGATCTGGTCCAGGTACGTGATCGGCGAGGCCTTCTCCAGGAACTCCCGGTGGCGCTCCAGCGACCCGTACTCCCGTTCCCGGTAGGCCCGGCGATAGTCGGCGGTGTTCTGCAGGAACGTCACCAGCGAACTGATCCCCACGATGTTCACCCCGGCGGCCCACAGGTCCGGCTGCATCGACACCCCGGCGAGCACCATGTACCCGCCGTAGGACCCGCCCCACAGCGCCGATCGGTCCTGGTCCAACCCCAGGTCGGGCAGCCAGGCGTGCAGCGCGGCCAGGTCGGCCACCGAATCCAGGCGGCGTTCCACATCGTCCAAGGAGATCCACCGTTTGCCGTAGCCGGCCGACCCGCGCACGTTCGGCACCAGCACGGTCAACCCGGTCGCGGCCAGCGCCTGGATGATCGGGGAGAAGATCTGATCCGCCGAGGCCTCCGGACCGCCGTGGATGTGCAGTACCGAGGCACCGGTCAACGCGGTCCCCGGCGCTCCGCGATAGACGAAGCAGGGCACCTGCTCCCCGTCCGGGGTGGGCACCCGGTGCACGCTGGGCTCGATGAGTCGCCCGCGCAGGGCCGGGTCCAGTTCGGCGGCCGAGGAGGCGAGCAGGTCGGTCTTCCCGGAGGCGGTGTCCACCCGGTAGATCGCGCCGGGCTCGGTCGGCGTGGGTCCGCCGACGACGACGTAGCGGGAGTCGGCCGACCAGGTCACCGAGGCCGCTCCCAGGGCGGGCAGGTCCAGGTCCTTCCGGTGGGTGCCGTCGATCCCGTGGATCGCGAGCGTCATCGCGCCATCCACCTGCCGGCCCACGATCATCGACCGGGCGTCCGGGCTCACCCAGCACGCCAACTCGGCGGCCGGGTCCCCCACCAGCAGGTGCCAGCCGTCGTCGTCCACCCTCCAGATGGCGTGGAACTCCCGGTCGTGGTTGCTGCTGACGATCAGCGCGTCGTCCTCGGCGGTCCAGTACACCTGCCGGTGGGAGGCGTGCTCCTCGGGGTCGGTGACGTACCCGCCCGGGTCGCCGGCCGGCACCAGGCCGAACGCGCGGGGCCCCACGGTCTGCACCACGGTGGAGGCCGGTTGCAGGCTCAGCCGCACCACGGCGGCACTGGACCCGTCGTGGGAGGCGCGCACCGCGCCGACGTACCCTCCGCCGTCGTACGCCACCTGCTCGGTGCCGTCGGTGTGGTGACGCACCACGACGTCCATGTCCACCCCGTTGCGCCGGTTTGTGGCATAGACCAGGCCCGTCTCGGTGACGTCATGCAGGGTGTGCAGGTACCGGGCATCGCGGACCAGCGGCCGCAGGTCCTCCAGGGTCGCGGGCGCGCTCCTGGGCCCATCCAGGTCCAGCGCGGACAGCTGCCACCGCTCATCGCCGCCGGCGTCATGCTGGACGACGACGGTGCGCCGGCCGGGTAGGTAGCGTCCGGTGCAGCGGCCGGGAAGGTCGGTCAACGGGGTCCGGGTGCCATCGGTGTCGATCTCCACCAACTGCATGGAGCCGAGTTCGTCGTGCCCGGCCAGGACGCGGCCCTCGGCGTCCACGTCCAGGGCGGTCCAGGTGCGAATGCTGAGCAGGTCGGTGATCAGTCTCGTGGTCTCACTCACCTGCGCCACCCTAACCAGGTCCCGGGACCGGCAGCCACGGCCGGCGACAGGAGCGCCGGGGGGTGGGCTCCTAACCGCGGTCCGGTGCGCCGGCCTCGCGCGGGTCGAACAGGTCCGCCGGCGGGTCCTGCCCGCGTGCTTGGGCGACCAGGTCGGTGATGGCCACCATCAGCCGCCGGCTGCCCTCCCGCAGCACCTCGGCGTCCATCGGCACGTCGCGCAGATCGGTCAGATCCAGCGGCGGTCCGGCGATCACCGTGATGCGTTTGCGCGGGATCGGACGCACCAGCCACGCGCCCTGCGGCAGGAGTTCGTGGGCGCCCCATTGGCCGACCGGGATCAGCGGCGCACCGGTGGCCAGGGCCAGGCGCACCACCCCGGTCTTGGCCACCATGGGCCACAGGTCGGGATCGCTGGTCACCGTGCCCTCCGGGAACACCGCGACCGCCTCCCCGACCGCCAGCCGGGCCTGGGCCTGGTGCAGTGCCCCGCTGGCCCGCGCGGTGCCGCGGTACACCGGGATCATCCCGGTGGACCGCAGCAGGTGCCCCAGACCGGGAACCCCGAACAGCGTGTGCTTGGCCAGGATCTTGGCGTACCGGCCGTGGTCGATGAGGAAGTGCAGGAAGGTGAACGGGTCGGCGTAACTGACGTGGTTGGCCGCCGCGATGAACGCGCCCGCGGGCAGGTGCTCCGCGCCGAGCCACCGCCGCCGGGTCATCGCGCGCAGCAGGGGGCGGATGACGGCGACAGACGCGCGGTAGGACCGCGGAACCGGGGGGTGCGCCACCCACCGCATGGTACGGGGCATGCGACGCCCCCGATGCTCGATTCCGACCGATGAAGGGCTATCGCGATCCGGGCGATGAAGGGGCAGCGCGGTCGGACGCCGCAGCGACATCACCGTGTTGCCACATTGGCATTGACATGGCGCCATTGTGGTGTCATGCTGGCGTCATGCACCTGGATCGGTATCTGCAATCACTCCACGACGCGCTGACCGCGTCGGCCCGTACCGCGGGGCCGGACGTCCAGGAGGCCGCCGAGCGGCTCGCGCAGAGCATGGAATCCGCGCTGCGGCTGACGCTGATGGAGTTCGCCGCGGACTTCGCCGCCGAGGTCACCCTGAAACTGGACGGTGACACGGTCGACGTCCGGCTCCGAAGCGACGGCCCGGAGGTGGTGGTCACCTCCCCGGAGACGGGGCCGCCGTCCCCGCCCGAGCCCCCGGCTCCCCCGCCCCCGCTGGAGGAGGGCGAGGTGTCCCGGATCTCCCTGCGCCTGCCGGAGAGCCTGAAGAACCAGGTGGAGCAGGCCGCCACCACCGAGGGCCTGTCCATCAACGCCTGGCTGGTGCGGGCCGCGCAGCGCGGCCTCACCCCGCCCCGACCAGGCGGCCGTTCCCACACTTCTGGCCGGCGGATGACCGGCTGGGCCCGCTGAAGGAGCCCCATGGAAATGTTGCCCAACGCCGCACTCGGGTTCCACGTCGTGCGGACCCCCGGCGATCCCCCGCCGTTCCGGGTGCGCAAGCCCAAGGGGCGTACCGAACGTTCCACCGGTCCCAAGGGCCGGCGGCCGGGCGGCCCCCGCCGCCCCCCTCGCTGACCGCACCCGCGACCATCCCCCAGTTACGACGCGATCTTGGAGCCACCATGACCGAACACGTCTTCGACACCGCCGCGCCGGTGCGCATCGACGCCACGACCCGTGCGAGCGACCTGGTGGTGCACACCAGCGACTCCAACCGGGTCACCGTCCGCCTGCACCCGTATCGGGACACCTCCTCGGCCCGGTCCTACGCCGAGGACACCCTCGTGGATCTGTCCGGGACCGAGTTGCGCATCGAGGTACCCCGCAGTTCCGGTCTCTTCTTCGCCAACCACCCGCGGCTGCGTATCGACGTGCACGTACCGTCCGGGTCGGATCTGGAGGTGAGCACCGGGTCGGGTGAGGTGACCGCCGAGGGGCGGTTGGGCGAGGTCCGGGTCCGCTCCGGCTCCGGCGACGTCACGCTGCCCGAATGCGGCCCGCTCGAGGTCACCACCGGCTCCGGCAGCATCACCGCACGCAGCGCGAGTGAGGCCGAGTTCATCTGCGGGTCCGGAACAGTGCACCTGGGCACCGCGACCGGGCCGGTGCGCGCCAAGACCGGCTCCGGCAACATCGTGGTCAACCATGCGGTGGACATCACGGCCACGGCGGCCTCCGGGGACATCAAAGTCACCACGCTGGCCGGCACCGGACGGCTGCGGGCCGCTTCGGGCAACGTGATCGTCCAGGACGCCGTGCACGGCTCGATCAATGCCGGCACCGCATCCGGGGACGTGCTCGTGGGAGTCCACCAGGGCACCGCGGTGTACATGGACTGCTACAGCGCCGCCGGCCGCACGGTGAGCGACCTGGACGCCAGCGACGCCCCGGGACAGGACGACCAGACCCTGGAGGTCTACGCCCGCGCGGCCAGCGGGGATGTGCGCATCACCCGCGCGGCCTGAGACGCAGGGGACCTGACGCCGTCGCCGGTTCGCCGGCAGGGCATGAGGGTCGGATTCGCTCCTCTGCCGATCTGCACGCAGGGCGCCCATGTAACAAGCGGGCGCAGATCGACCAGCGAGCGCGGCTCGGGCCTTCCGGAATCAGATCCAGCCCTGCCGGCGCGCGTGGGCCACCGCCTCGTGGCGGTTGGCCACGCCGAGTTTGGACACCACGGCCGACAGGTAGTTGCGCACGGTGCCCGCCGAGAGGTGCGCCCGTTCGGCGATCTCCTCCACCGGTGCCCCGTCCGCTGCAAGTTCCAGCACGTCCGACTCCCGCGGCGTGAGCGGACTGGCTCCGGCGGCGATCGCGTCGGCGGCCAGTTCGGGATCCACGTACCGTCCGCCGCCGTGCACCTGTCGCACCACGTCCGCCAGTACCGTGGCCGAGGTGGTCTTCGGCACGAAGCCCCGCACCCCGACCTCCAGTGCCCGGCGCAGGTAGCCCGGGCGGCCATGGCTGGTGACGATCACCACCGCGCACTCGGGCTGATCGGCCGCCAGATGCTCGGCCACCTCGATGCCGTCCGCTCCCGGCATCTGCAGGTCCAGTACCGCCACGTCCGGGCGATACCTGGCGGCCGCCGCGATCGCCTCGGTGCCGGAGGCGGCCTGGGCGACGACGTCCAACCCGTCCTGCAGGTCGAGCAGGCTGGCCAGGGCGTCGCGGATCAGGTTCTCGTCGTCGGCCAGCAGGATCTTGATCGTCATCGGTGCTCCGGGTTCGCGTCGGCGGGGACTCTCTCGCGAGCGTGCGTATCGCCGGAGGCAGGCGGATCCGCCTGGGCGGGCACATCGGCGGGCAC
>CALKWS010000027.1 GCA_938004115.1 uncultured Ruaniaceae bacterium | reverse complement strand
GGCGGGAGCCGGCGCCATGGCGCCCCGCATGCGCAGCGGCGCGGCGGCGAAGATTCGGTGCCAGCGCGCGCGAAGATCCAGCGCCAGGGCACGCGAAGATCCAGCGCCAGGGCGCAGATGCGTGCCCCGGTAGCCGCATGGCCCTGCGAGATCGGCAGCGCAGCAGCGCGGGGCATTCGTTCAGGCGTTGACCGAGTAATCCGCCCGATCTGGGAACTACCGCTCGTCCCGTAGGGTGCGCATCGGCGCACCCTGCGGGACAGCGGCTCCGAAGATCGCGGCGGTGGCGCTGGTCTAGCGCCCCGATCCGGCGTAGACGACCGCCTCGACTTCCTCGGCGTCCAGTTCGAATGCCGTATGGGCGGCCCGCACCGCCTTGTCCAGGTCCTCCAGGCGCGTGATCACCGAGATCCGGATCTCCGAACTGGAGATCATCTCGATGTTGATCCCGGCGTCCCGGATCGCCTTGAACAACGTGGCGGCCACACCGGGTTCGGACCGCATGCCCGCACCGACCAGGGACAGCTTGCCCACGCCGTCGTCGAAGATCACTTTGCTGTACCCGATCTCGTCCCGGCAGGCGCGCAGCGCGGTCGCTGCGGTCCGGGCGTGTTCGGTGGTCAGGGTGAAGGAGATGTCGGTGACGCCGGTCTTCGCGGTCGGGACGTTCTGCACGATCATGTCCAGGTTCACACCGGCCGCGGCCACGACCTCGAAGACACGGGAGGCGGAACCGGGCACATCGGGCACGTCGGTGACGGTGACCTTGGCCTGGGAGCGGTCGTGGGCGATACCGGAGATCAGAGGGTCTTCCATGCTTCCTTCTTCGGGGGCGGAGTCGATGACCAGGGTGCCGTTCTGCTGGGAGAACGAACTGCGCACGTGGATCGTGACGCCGTAACGGCGGGCGTACTCCACCGCGCGCAGGTGCAGGATCTTGGCCCCGTTTGCGGCCATCTCCAGACTTTCCTCGGTGCTGATGCGTTTGATCGGTCGGGCGGCGGGCACGATACGTGGGTCGGCGGTGAACATCCCATCGACGTCGGTGTAGATCTCGCACGCCTCGGCGCCCAGGGCCGCCGCCAGGGCCACCGCGGTGGTGTCCGAGCCGCCGCGGCCCAATGTGGTGACGTCGTTGGTGGACTGGGTCACGCCCTGGAACCCGGCAACGATGGCGACCGCTCCCAGGTCGAGGCTGTCCTGGATGCGGTCGGGCGTCACCTCGGCGATGCGCGCGTTGCCGTGTTCGGCATCGGTGATGAGACCGGCTTGCTGGCCGGTGAAGGCCTGGGCGAGGACGCCCAGTTCGTGGATCGCCATGGACAGCAGCGCCATGGAGATGCGCTCCCCGGCGGTGAGCAGGATGTCCATCTCCCGCGCCGGGGGGTTGGGGGTGATCTGCCCGGCCAACTCGAGCAACTCGTCGGTGGTGTCACCCATCGCCGAGACCACGGCCACGACGTCATGACCGGCGCGTTTGGTGTCCACGATGCGCTTGGCGACTCGGGCAATACTGGCGGCATCGGAGACCGACGAACCGCCGAACTTCTGGACTATGAGGGTCACAGGAAAAACTCCGCTGGATGCTGACTTCGAATGGTTCGAACGTGACGGGAGTGGGCCGGCCCAGCACAGGTTCTCCGATGACGCAGTTCGACACGCGCCGCGCGCCATAACAGGTGGTGATCGGGGCTACCGGATGCGGCTGTGGCTGCCCCCGTCGGCCAGCGTGCTGGGCCTTGCTCTCATCGCCGGCGCACCACATACCCAATCACATCTGGCGCCCATGGCAACCACCCCCGGATGCCTTGCCGCCGAGTCCACCCGGTCCCGGGCCGGACGATCACCCGCGAAATGCGGCCGTGTTCTCCGAGCCGCCCATCGTCGATTTGGAAGCGTCGATCGGGGTTCCCGGCCGCGGGCGGCGATCCGCATATCGGTGCCGAATTCGGTGCCTACGACAACTCGTCGCAGGAGCCCGCCGAGCGGGGTGTCCCAGCGGCGCGGCATTGACCTGTTCGAGGGGAGACCTAGGGCTTCCATGGAGACGGGGCAAAGTGTGAGCAAAGTTACGATCTCGGCGGGCGTGTCCCGGTCAATGCTGGATTGTCTCGAATCGTGAGACGCAATTATGGGGTGAAATCCCCCGGCAACCGGATTCGTGGTTGTCGTTGGCCTAGCAACGAAAGGCGCGCCCGGCCAGGTGCGCTCATCGCCGCCGGCAGGGCGGAAATCGCGCATTCTGCGGTTCAAATCCGGTTTGGACCTCGCTACGGTGACCGGCGGTATGTCTTCCACAACCGAAATTCCCAAACCCCCTGCACTCGTCCAGATCCGCACCCCCACCGTGGGGGACGGCGCCGCGATGTGGCGCTTGGCCCGGGACTCCGGGACCCTCGATCTGAACACCTCCTACGCCTATCTGCTCTTCGCCCGGGACTTCGCCGAGACGTGCCGGATCGTCGAGGTCGACGGCGAACCGGCCGGCTTCGTGCTCGGCTACCGCCGGCAGAGCGAACCGGAGACGATGTTCGTGTGGCAAGTAGCAGTGGCCCACGAGCACCGGGGCCGCAAACTCGGCCTACGGCTCCTGCACGACGTGGCGATCGGAGCCTCCTATCTGGAGGCGACGATCACCGCGGACAACACCGCCTCCCAGCGGCTGTTCGAGAGTTTCGCTCGCAGCCGCCGAACCCGACTTGCCCGCCGCGAGATGTTCGCGACCGAAGACTTCCCTGACGGCCAAGACGCCGAGGGACTCGTGCGCATCGGTCCGTTGCGCACGGCCACTACCGAAATGGAGATTCAACCTATGAGCACTGCTGAACTGGAATCCCAGGTCCGCAGTTACTCCCGATCCTGGCCCACGTCCTTCGACCACGCCGTCGGGTCCACCATCACCGACGTCGAGGGACGCTCGTATCTCGATTTCTTCGCCGGAGCCGGCGCCCTGAACTACGGCCACAACCACCCCAAGTTGAAGGAAACGCTGCTGGACTACTTCACCAGCGATCGGGTGGTGCACTCCCTGGACATGTTCACCCCCGCCCGGGACGACTTCCTGGCCACCTTCCACGACGAGATCCTCAGCCCCCGCGGCCTGGACCACAAGGTGGTCTTCCCCGGACCGGCCGGCACCAACGCGGTGGAGGCCGCGCTGAAACTGGCCCGGAAGGTCACCGGCCGGGAATCGGTGGTGAACTTCACCAACGCCTTCCACGGCATGACGCTGGGCGCGCTGTCCGTGACCGGTAACGCGATGAAGCGCGGCGGCGCCGGCCTGCCCCTGGTGCACGCCACCCCGATGCCCTTCGACGACTACTTCGACGGCGACGTGCCCGACTTCATCTACCTGGAGCGGTTGCTCAACGACGGCGGCGGCGGCCTGAACGAACCGGCTGCGGTCATCGTGGAGACGGTGCAGGGCGAGGGCGGGCTGAACACCGCCCGCGTCGAATGGCTCCGCAAGCTCGCCGACCTGTGCAAGCGGCACGGCGTGCTGCTCATCGTCGACGACATCCAGATGGGCTGCGGGCGCACCGGCTCGTTCTTCAGCTTCGAGGAAGCCGGCATCGTCCCGGACATCATCACCCTGTCCAAGTCGCTGTCCGGCTACGGTCTGCCCATGGCCGTGACCCTGATCCGCCCGGAACTGGACATCTGGGCACCGGGGGAGCACAACGGCACCTTCCGCGGCATCGGCCCGGCCTTCGCGACCGCGGCGGAGTCGATCCGTACCTTCTGGCGCGACGATGCCCTGCGGCAGCAGACCATCGCCCGCGGCATGCAGGTGGAGTCCCGCTTCAACCGGCTGGTGGCCGACCACGAGGAGCACGGCCTGGTGGCCAAGGGCCGCGGGATGGCGCGGGGACTGCAGTTCGGTTCCGGTGAGCTGGCCGACAAGGTCACCACCACCGCCTTCGAGCGGGGCCTGCTGGCCGAGACCTCCGGCCCGGAGGGCGAGGTGGTCAAGTTGCTCCCGCCCCTGACCATGACCAACGAGGAGTTCGACCGCGGGATGACGATCCTCGAGGAGTCCATCTCCGATGTACTCAGCGCCAACCCGGCCGAGCGGACCGAGGAGTTTGCCACATCATGATCGTTCGTCACCTTGATGAGATCACCGACACCGACGCCGACATCAAGACGGAGAACTGGCGCTCGCGTCGGATCATCCTGGCCAAGGACGGGGCCGGGTTCTCCGTCCATGAGACCGTGCTGAAGGCCGGTACCGTCAACGAGTTCTGGTACGCCAACCACATCGAGGCGGTGTTCGTCACCGAGGGTGAGGGCACCATCACCGATCAGGCCACCGGCGAGGTGCACGAGTTGCGTCCAGGTTCGCTGTACCTGCTCAACAACCACGACAAGCACGTGGTGCGCCCGCGAACCGAGATCCGCACCGTGTGCGTGTTCAACCCGCCGGTGACCGGCCGGGAAGTGCACGACGAGAACGGCGTCTACCCGCTGATCAAGGAGGACCCGGTGCCGCAGGCCTGAGCACCGGATCGTCCACCTGGCGGCGCGGCACCGATACCCGGTGCCGCGCCGCTGTCATGTCCGCACTCCCGACGCCGCGCCGCTGTGAGCCACGCGACAGCCGTGGCCCCCGACTTATTGATATGATGAGTTCGTCAAATCGTCATTCGGAGGTCGTGGTTGGCGTTAGCCGAGGCGGATCAGCCGCTGTATGAGATCAAGGCGAACCTGTTCAAGGGTCTCGCCCACCCCGTTCGGATCCGGATCCTGGAGTTGCTCTCGGCAGCCCCCGAGGTGTCCGTGGCCGAGATGCTCACCGACATGGGCCTGGAGGCATCGCACCTGTCCCAGCACCTGTCGGTGCTGCGCCGTCACCGGTTGGTGACGTCCGAACGGCGCGGGTCGCACGTGTACTACCGGTGGGTGTCCGTCCACGGCGCGGAGTTGCTCGCCGCTGCCCGGTTGCTGCTCGGGGACCTGCTGCAGTCCAGCGCGGAGCAACTCCAGCAAGCCGCGACGCTGCCGCCGATGGGCACATCGGACGTCTCTACCGTTGCGGGCGGGCGATGAGTACCTGGCGCTCCCTCTTCCCCAGCCGCCAGGACTACGCCGGACTTCGCCGCACATGGAAGCGGGACGTGCTTGCCGGCCTGACGGTGGGCATCGTCGCGCTGCCGCTGGCGCTGGCTTTCGGTGTGTCCTCCGGGGCCGGTGCCGAGGCGGGGCTGATCACCGCCATCGTCGCCGGGTTGGTGGCCGCCATCTTCGGTGGCTCCCACGTCCAGGTGTCCGGGCCCACCGGGGCCATGGTGGTGGTCCTGGCGCCGATCGTGATGAACTACGGCGCCGGGGCGCTGATGCTGGTGAGCATCATGGCCGGCGTCGTGGTGCTCATCGCCGGACTGTTGCGCCTGGGACGCACGGTCAGTTACATCCCCTGGCCGGTGGTGGAGGGCTTCACCATGGGCATCGGGGTGATCATCTTCGCCCAGCAAGTGCCTGCCGCCGTCGGCGCCTCCGACGCCGCACAGTCGCCCAGCGCACTCGTGGCCGCGTTCGAAGCCATCGCCGCCGCCGAGTGGCCCCAGGCGTTCCTGCCGTTGGCCGTGGTGGTCGTGGTTGCCCTCATCATGCTGCTCACCGCACGGCGCTGGCCGCAGATCCCCGGCTCGTTCCTGGCGATCATCGTGGTGACCGCGGTGGTCGCGCTCTCGGCGATGCCGCTGGAGAACATCGGGGCCCTGCCGGACTCGCTGCCGGCACCGGCGCTGCCGGAGATCAACCTGGAGGTGCTTCAAGCCCTGGCCGGCCCGGCGCTGGCCGTCGCTGCGCTGGCGGCGATCGAGTCCCTGCTCTCCGGGCGGGTCGCGCACTCCATGTCCGAGGTGGGCCCGTTCGACGCCGACCGGGAACTCGTCGGGCAGGGCCTGGCCTCGGTGGCGTCCGGCCTCTTCGGCGGTATGCCCGCGACGGCCGCTATCGCCCGCACCGCGGTGAACGTCCGCTCGGGCGCCCGCACCCGGGTCTCTGCCTCGGTGCATGCCCTGGCGCTGCTGGCCGTGGTCTACCTGGCTTCCCAGGTTGTCTCGCACGTCCCGCTGGCCGCGCTGTCGGGGGTGCTGATGGTCACCGCATCGCGGATGATCTCGGTGCGGGTGGCCCGCACCCTGCTGACCACCACACGCTCGGATGCGCTGGTGTTCCTCATCACCGCGGTGGTCACGGTGTCGGTGGACCTGGTGGTGGCGATCCTCATCGGCCTCGGCGTGGCCGCCTTCTTCGCGCTGCGTGCGCTGAGCCGGGCCAGCGGCGTGCACCGGGAGGAGATCGCGGGTCCGGTGCACCCGGGGGATGAGCGCATCGCGATCTTCCGCATCGACGGTGCGTTGTTCTTCGGCGCGGTGGACCGCATCATCGAACGGGTCTCGGCCCAGCGCGGCCTGGACGTGGTGGTGCTGCGCCTGTCCCAGTTGCACCTGGTGGACGCCACCGGCGCCCGCTCCCTGGCGACCCTGGTCACCGCACTGGAGGAGCGCGGCGTGACGGTGCTGATCAAGGGCGTACGCCCTGAGCACCTGCACCTGATGCGCCGCTTGCAGGTGTTCGCGGCACTGCGCCACCGCAACCACCTGTTCGATGAGCTGGATGACGCCGTCGCCCATGCCCGCTCCCACATCCGGCGCATGGACGCCGCCACGCAGGAGCCCCAGGACGACGCCGTGAGGGAGGCCCCGGAGGCATCGGCGGCCGACGAAGCGGCCCCCGCGCCGGACACGGCACCCGAGGAGACCGGTTCCGAGCCGCCCCCTCCCGGGCAAACCGTGCCCGAAGCGGTCGCCCCCGGGAAAACTGCGCCGCGGGCCGACGCGGCCGACGAAACTGCGCCGCCGGCTGACGCGGCCGCCGAAGCCGGTCCCGAGCACACCGCCGAGATCGGCACCCCCGCCGGCCGCTGACGTCGCGAGGGAGCCGCTCAGGGCTCCCCGACCCGCAGACGAGTGCCATAGCGGGCCCGGATGGCGTCGTTGTGTTCATCGCCCCCGGGCACGTTGGCCGAGACCAGGATCGGTGGGCGCTCACCGCGCTCCAGCATGATCCGGCAGACCTCGGCGGAGATCATCTCGGCGATCAGGTTCGCGGTGATGGCACTGGTGGGCACCGCCGCACCCACCTCGGGGATGTCCACCTCGGCATCCCCGAACACCGAACCGTTGTCGATCACCACATCGGCCACCTCGAACAGCCGGGATCCGGACGGATGGCGGGAGGTGATCTGCCGGGAGTGGTCCAGGCTGGTCACCGCGATCACCTTGTGTCCGCGGCGCCCGGCCTCCAGGGCCATCTCCACCGTGGCCCCGTTGCCGCCGGAGTTGGAGGCGATGACGAAGGCGTCGGCGTGGTGCAGTTCCGCCAGGTCCAGCACCGCGTGTGCGGTCTGCGGGTTGCGCTCGGCGTCGGGGGTGAGGATGTCGGCCGGGGACCAGTCCCCGTACATCACCACGTCCTTGACGCTGAGCATGTTGGCCGGCACCAGGCCGCCGGCGCGCCCCGCGACCTCCATCGCGAAACCGCGGGAGTGTCCGGTGCCGAAGGCCTGGATGATGCCCCCGGCGTCGATGGCGTCCACGTAGATCCGGGCCGCCTCGGTGATGGCGGCGGTCTGGGTGGTCAGCACCCGGGTCACCGCCCCCAGGATGGTGGAGGCGGCGATGGTCTGGTCGATCACGGTCACAGGTGTGCTCCTCAGGGGTTCGGGACTGCTTCGGGCGGGTGCGGGGTGGGTGATGTCGTCATCGTGCGGCCGGCGCGGGTGGTCCGGGGTGTTCGTGGATCCGCGGTGCGTACAGCCCCGGCGGGTGATCGGCCAGCCACGCGGCCCCATCGAGGGAGGTGCCGGCCGGTTCGCGCAGTTGCGCGGCGGGGAGCTCCTGCGCCAGGGCCTGCGAGAGCACCGGGAGGATCACATCGGCAGACCGCATCAGCCCCCCGACCACGGCCACCGGCACCGGCCCGGAGGCGAAGCCGCCGGCGGCCGCGCGGATGGAGCGGGCCAAGGCGTGCGTCGAGGTGGACACGATCTGCCGGGCGGTCTCATCGCCGGCGCGGGCGGTGGCCAGCACGTCCCGGGCGAAGGAGGCGAGTGCGGCCACCGGGGCCGCGGAGCGGTAGATGGTGTGGGCGATCGTGTCCACCGGCCCGAACCGCTCGGTGGCCGCGGCCGTCAGCGCGGTGGGCGGCTGCAGTCCCTCGGCGTGTTCCAGCACCGCCCGTAAGCCCCGCTGACCCAGCTGGAACCCCGATCCGTCATCGCCCAGCAGGTAGCCCCGCCCGTCCACGGTGGTGAACTGCCCGGCCGGGTTCACCCCCAGCACCGCGGTGCCGGTGCCGATCGCGGCGACCACGCCGGGCACCCCGCGCAAGGCACCGGCGTGGTTGGAGATGTCATCGCCGAACATCAGCACGCGCCGGGCGCCGCACGCCCGGCGGATCCCGGCGCCCAGCTCGGCCAGCGGTCCGGGCTCCTGGAACAGCCCGCTCATGCCCAGGGTGGCGATCTCCACCTGCGGATGGCCCAGGTCGGCCAGTGCGGCCTCGATCGAGGCGAGGATGCCCGGCACATTGCCGCCCGGGCGGTGCTGCACCCCGGGGCCCGCGGCCTGCGCACCGGTGGACAGGCGCAGCCGTATCTGGGACTGGCCGCCGTCGACGGCCAACCAGCGCACGTGTTCTCCGTCGGGCATGGGCTCCTCGGCGAGGTCGGATCCTGGCGGCACCGCGCACCCAGGGAAGGGCACCACGAGTGTCGCGGCGGCGTCATCGTATCGCCCTGGCTGCGGCGGCGGTGAGCGCCGCGCTGAGCGCCGGGGTGAGCACCCCGCCGGCGCCGG
>CALKWS010000026.1 GCA_938004115.1 uncultured Ruaniaceae bacterium | reverse complement strand
GCTTGCTGCATGAAGGAGTTCCCGCGGGCGCCGCCGAGGGCGTCGGCCTTCTTCACGTCGCTGAGGAGTTTGCGGGTGTCCTCGTCGTACTCGATCGCCTGCAGCGCGACCTTCACGATCGTCAGGCCGCGGTCGGAGGTCCACCGGTAGCCCTCTTCCACCGCTTGGCTGAGCGACTGCGCGAAGCCCACCGAGTCGGACTGGATCCGGGTGATCCGGTTCCCCTGGCTGGGGTCGTTGGTGTAGATCGAGAAGGCCTGGGCCAGCGAGCCGACCACCTCGTTGAAGAGCTGGCTGGCGGCGTCGTTGTCCAGGTCGGTGAAGTCGAAGACCCGCGGCGATGCGCCCAGGTAGGTGAGCGGGACGAACTGCTTGACGAACAGGATCGGGTCCACGATCCGCAGCGTGTAGGTGCCGCGGGTAATCGCCCCGACCTGGGCGCCGAGGTAGGCGTCGTCCCAGTAGATCTCGGACTGGGTGCCGAACCGGTTGTTCGGGATTTCCTTGAGGTTGACGTAGAAGGCGAGTTGCTGGGCGCCCGGCTGTCCGCCGAACTTGAACCGCTCCCAGGACGTGGTCACGGTGGGGCTGACGATCCCGTCGCCGGCGAACACCGACTTGGAGTTCTGCTCATCGGAGGTGTAGATGAAGCCGCCGGGCTCGGCGATGAACCCGGTGATCTGGCCGTCCTGCAGGGTCACGAGCCCGAACCCCTCGGGCACCACGATCTTGCTTCCGTTGGTGATGATGTGCTCGGAGGCCTTGGTGTTCGAGCCGCGCCCGCGGTTCTGACCCTGGTGGATCGCAGGGAAGATCGCTGCGGTCGGGGCCACGTTGCGTGGAGGGACCAGGAAGTCCTTCCACTGGTCTGCCATCGTCCCGCCGAGGGCGCCGGCGAACGCCTTGATGAAACCCATATGTGATCCTCCGTGCACGCATGGAAGGGCCAACCCCCTCCGGATCCGGAGGATACCAGCGCATAACCGGCGCCATCTGCGGATTGGCCGCCCAGTTCAAGGCACCGGCAATGCCGCAGTTTGGGGCCCCGCAGGGCTGGCGTCCCGGGCCCGGACGCAGGTGCGCTGGCCATGTGGCTATGGTGAGGGATGGTGGATTTCAACATTCAGCACAACCCGGACCGGAACCGCTTCGAGGCCATCTCGGGCGAGGATCTCCTGGGCCGGGTGGACTACGAGGACCGCGGCGAGGTCGTCGTCCTCACGCACACCGTGGTGGAGCCGGCCGCCGAGGGGAAGGGTGTGGGGTCGGCCCTGGCCCGCACCGCGCTGGAGCACGCCCGGGAGGAGGGCCGCACGGTCGACCCCCAGTGCCCGTTCATCGCCGCCTGGATCGACCGGCACCCGGATTACGCCGACCTGGTCGCCCCCAGCGCCTGACCCATCCAGCGCCCGGCCCACCCAGCGCCTGGCCCATCCGGCGCCCGGCCCACCCAGCGCCTGGCCCATCCGGCGCCTGGCCCACCCAGCGCGTGACCCGTTGCACCGGTGACGCAGCGCATACCTGACGCGCCGGGACCGCAGCCTGCGCGTGAGGCTCAGTTCACCCTGCTCCCAACTGGGTGGGCGCCGCCGGTGGATCACGACGGTGACCACGGTGGCGCGCTGAGGCCGTGGTCCCGGCCGTACGCGGCCCGGGGCGGCGATGACCAGCCGGAAAGCGCGTCGTCGGGCACCTTGTAGATCTCGACCCCCAAGGGCCGGCACACCGATGCGGCATCCTGACGCTCGGGGCCGAACATCGGGAGCGACAGGTCACCTCCCGGGCAGGTGGACACGGCGGCCAGCAGGTCGATCTCGGCGAAGAACTCGAAGAAGTCGCCCTGTTTTGCCGGGCACGCCTTCATGAAGTACTCATCCTGCTCGTTCAGGCCGGTGCACTGGAACACGTTCAGCACATCGTGCACGTCGAACTCGGTCAGGTGCCACGGTCGCACCGCACGGGTGAGGTTCGAGTGGCAGTGGTAGTCGAACGGCGCGCCGCCCAGCATTTGGTTCACATACGGATCGCACCGGGTGCCCAGCAGGTCGTGCACCCGGCCGCCGTCCTCGTCCACCCCGTAATCGGCGAGCGAATCGCCGGTGATGGTGGCCAGCGGCCGCAGGAACGGCAGCGTGGACCAGAGCCGGTCGAACACCGACACGTGCGCGGCCTGCAGTTGCCGGGTGCGGGCCGCCCACATCCGCTCACGGGGGTCATGGACGTTCCACAGGTTCAGGTCCGCCACCTGGGGTCCCTCGATCGTCACGATCCGGCAGACGTGGCCGGCGGGAACCTCCCAGGCCCGGCCCGAGCGGATCGGGATCACGAAGGAGTCCACCAGTTCCCGGCCGGGCGCCCGGCCGATGCGGGCGTACAACTCCCGGTCCACGTCCAGCGGCCCTCCTGGTTCGGCCTGGTAGGCGGCTTGGGTCTGTCTCATCGTGTCTCCCACCTTCATCGTGTACCGGCCACGGTACGTCCCGGGGAATAGATGCCATCGAACCACCGTTGACCCGGATAGATGCATATGCATTTAAAGCGGCGGGTGATTCCGCCCGATGACGGTTCAAGGGACAGTAAGGAGCACAACATGCGTAGGTTGGAAGGTCGCGTTGCACTGGTCACCGGAGGTGGCGTGAGCCCCGAGCAGGTCGGGTCCGGCCTTGGCCGCGCGATGAGCGTGGAGCTTGCCAAGGAGGGGGCGAAAGTCGTCGTTGCTGACCTCGATCTTGAGCATGCCCGCACCACCGTGGCCGAGGTCGAGAAGGCCGGTGGAGAGGCTGTCGCGGTCGAGGCCGACGTGACCGACGAGGCATCGATCCGCAGCATGGTCGATGCGAGTCTGGAAGCCTACGGAAAGATCGACATCCTGATCAATAATGCGGGCGTCTTCGGGGCCTTCAAGCCGTTGCTCGAGATCGAATCCGAGCAGTGGGACAAGGTGATGGAGGTCGACGTCAAGGGTGTCTTCCTCGTCACAAAGGCAGTGCTGCCGCACATGCTCGAGCGGGGCAACGGTGTGGTCCTGAACGTCTCATCGGCCTCCGGGGTGGTGGCAAGCGAGGTCGGCGCCGAGTACACCGCGGCGAAGCACGCGGTGATCGGCCTCACCAAGCAGATTGCGTACGACTACGGCCACCAGGGCATCCGCGCCGTGGGCATCGGCCCGGGCGTGATCAAGACGGCCGCGCACGAGGGCGAGATCACGAGTGATTTCCCCTTCTATGACCTGACTATGGAGGCACCTGCGGGGCGTTACGGTGAGGCGCTTGAGGTCGCGCGCACCGTCGCCTTCCTGGTCAGCGACGACGCCTCCTTCATTCACGGTCACACGATCCCGGTCGATGGAGGATCGCCGATCCGCTGACCGCTCGCCCGGGCGCATCCACTGCGAGGCAGGCGCCCGGGACCGGCCCGAGTACCGCCGTCGTCGGCCATCATGACCGACGACGGCGGTGTGCTGTTCGCAGGTGGCCGTTCAGCGGACCGGAGGTCGCCCGGGCATCACCACTGATCACCCACGTACGGCCGGGACCACAGCACCAGCGTCACCGTCACGGCCTTGAACCACGCCGAGTGCATGGCGTTGACCTCGGCCGGATCGGACTGCTCGGCGGCGAGGAACTCCCGCACGGTCAGCGTCACCGGCACGATGAGGGCGAGCATGTCGCTCATCGGCACGTGCGTCCACGGGGAGTCGACCTGGTCGGTCTTGTTCTTCTTCTCCGAGGTGTGCCGCAGGCCGATCTCTTCCTGGTAGGCCAACCACTGGTCGTCGAACGGGCGCGTGCACAGGTCGATCACCCACTGCTCGAACCGGCCCCGCACCGCGGTGAGGTAGGCCTGACTGGGCTCCCCGTCCGGCCCGGCGAACACGCGGACCAGATGGTCGGTGGAGCCGATGAACTCGTACCACACGTCCAGCAGGTCGGAGACCCGCGGTTTGAGGATCGCGCCGGCTCGGGCCAGCGCCGCTGCGTCCTCGTCGGTCCACATCACGTCGGTCAGCAGCCGCTGCAAGTCCTCCTGCGTCACCGGTGAAGGGGCGAGGGATTCATCATCGAAGGTGTATCCGGCCGGGGCAGTCATCTGAAGCCTCCTGTTCCTCGTCGATGGACCCACCGTAGGTTCGCCGTTCCAGCCCAGCAATCGCGGGACTCACGGGCCGTCAGTACGGCGCCGATCCTTGCCGGCCACGATCGCGGCGATCGTCTGCAGGACCCCCAGCAGCACGATGAGCACGAGCGGTGCCTGCCAGGTGCCGGTGCTACCGGCCAGCGCCCCGGCGAGGACCGGTCCGCCGGCGGCCAGCAGGTATCCCAGGGACTGCGCCATGCCCGACAGTTGGGTGGTCTCGGCCTGCGTGCGGCCGCGGATGCTGATCAGGCTCAGCGCCACCACCAAGGAGGAACCGGTGCCGGCGCCGATCACCATCGCCCACAGGGCAGTCAGGGCCGGTGCGCTGAGCAACCCGACGGCGCCGATCACGATCGGAGCGCTCGCGGCCACCGCCGCCACGGTCTGGCTGTCCGGGCGGCGCATCAACCGGGGCATCAGCAGCCCGGCGGCCATGCCGACCAGTTGCAGGCCGAACACATGCAGACCGCCCTGGGTGGCGGAGAAGCCGCCGGCGGTACTGATCGTGGGGAGCCAGGTGATCAGGATGTAGAACGTGGTCGATTGCAGCCCCATGAAGGCGGTGACCATCCAGGCCGTCGGCTGGCGCCACACGCTCACGGGCGGATGCGTCGGCGCCGGGAGGTGTTCCAGAGCAGGACTAGCGGCCCGGGCGCGCGGCACCCACAGCAGGGCCACCACCAGCGGCGGCAGTGCCCACAGCGCCAACGAAATCTGCCACCCGGTGCGGTTGGCGATGGGGACGACGACGGCGGCCGCCGCCGCGGCCACGGTGCCCATGCAGGCCGAGTACAGGGCGGTCGCCCCGGAGATCCGCCGCCGGTAGTCGCGCCGGATCAGTACCGGCACCAGCACGTTGCCCACCGCGATCGCGGCTCCGATCACCACTGTCCCGGCCCATAGGCCGGCGGTGGCGCCGAAGGACCGGACGGCGACGCCGGCGGCGAGCAGCACCAGCGCCGCCAGCAGCAACCGGTCGGTGCCGATGCGGGTGGAGGCCAGGTGCACCAGCGGGGAGATGGCGGCGAACATCAGCAGCGGCAGCGCTCCGAGCAGACCGGCCAGGGCCTCGGTGAGGCGATGGTCGGCACTGATCTCGGCGAGCACCGGGCCCACGGTGGTCAGGGGACTGCGCAGGTTGATCGCCACCAGGAAGATCAGCGCAGCCACCAGTGGCGCGCGCCGACCGAATTCACCGATCGGGGAGCGCGTGTGCGACCTGTCCATCCACCACCTCAGCCTCTTTCGCAATCGCGACGCTAGCAGCGGGTGAGGGGTGCTCCGCCCGGGGGCCGGGGCAGGGTGCGCGTGGGTGCGTGGCGGTCCACGCGACGGCGCCCGGGCACGCGAGGGTGCCCTCGAGATGCCGAGGGCCGGTGAGTGAGACGGGTGCCAAAGGCCTTTGGCAGGTGTGGGTGGCGCCGGGTAACCTTGCCTCAGTCCCATCGAACGGTTCGCGTTCATTCAACGACGTGCCAAGTTTCCCCGGAAGGGCTGGTGAGAAATGAGCAACCCCGCAGCGCAGCGAACTGCCCATATCCCGCCGCGCCGTACCGACGATGATGTCCTCGCCCTCGCTGAGGAACTCAGCCAGTTGGGCCGCACCGGCGACCTGGTCACCACCTACCTCGAAGAACATCTTGGATTGACCCATCGTCAGCTCCGGGTGCTCACTCGCGTCGCGGAGCACCCGGCCACCGACCTCAGTGCCCCGGAGCGCGACCTGGCCGCCGCACTGATGGATCGCGGGCTGGTGGTGCATCACGGGGAGGGCTACCGCGTCACCGAGCACGGACGAGTGATCCTGGACCAGGTGGAGGCGATTCGCATCCGGCTAGCCGCCCAGTTGACCACGCAGCTCGGTGCGCAGGAGGTGGCTTCCCTGCGGACCGCGGTCCAGCAACTGATCTCCTCCGTCCCTCCGCCGGTGAGCCCAATCGCCTGAGGCAGCGCCATGCTGCGCTGGCGCCACCAGTTCAGCCCAGGTGCAGCATCAGCGCGGCGAGGGCCATCAGCGCCGCCGTCGACCCGTGCACGCCCCAGGCCGCCCTGGCGTTACCGCCTCGGGTGCGCAGGATGATCGCCGCATCGGCGAGGGGGATCAATGTGAAAGCCAGCACCGCCCACCCCACCACCGAAGGCGTGGCCAGCCATAACAGCACGCCGGCCACGACTCCGGTCGTCAGGTCACGGGCCCCTTTGATCCGCAGCCATGGCGTGGCCTCCGGCTGGGCCGGTACAGGCAATCCGAATGTGGCTGCGATTGAACGAGGTTTGACCAGATAGAGCACGCCGATCACGGCGATGGCCGCACCCGCCAGACTCGCCAGCACGATCCCGGTGATCTCCATGGCCCCCCTTGAGCAGACTGGTCCGCCGCGCAGCGTATCGGGCCGTCACAACCGGCGCCCGTGAATTATTGCGGCCCCTCCGTGCCAGCCGGCGACCGCCGTCCTGGCCGGCGGGATGTCGCCGAGATGGGCCAGGGCGGGTCCGAGGTAGGCCAGGAGGTGCTAGGCGCGCCCGGCGAGGTAGCCGCGTAACCGATCCGGCCGGTCGGTGATGATGCCGTCGGCACCCAGGTCCACCAGCGCGTCCCAGTGCGCCACCTCGTTGGCCGTCCACACCATGGCCTGCATCCCGCGTTCCTGGATCAGTCCCAGAACCTGCGGATGGTCCATCAGGATCAGCCCCGAGGGGTTGCACTGCGCCACCCGCAACTGGGCGCACAACGAGAAGGTGTCCTCGGCGAACGAGTCGATGAGCAGCCCGCGGCGCAGGTCCGGGGCCACATCGGCCAGCGCGCGCACGGTGGACACTGCGAAACTCTGCGCCACGGTGCGCCCGCCGACCCCGGCCCGCTCGATCTGCTCCACCACCGTGCTCACCGGCGCCGGATCCCACTCGCCCTTGAACTCCAGCAGCAGGCCCAGCCCGTCCCGCTCACTGAGCCAGTCGAGCACTTCTCCGAGCAACGGGACCCGCTGGCCGGCGTAGTGGGGGGAGAACCAGGAACCGGCATCCACCCGGCCCACCTGGGCGGCAGTGCGCGTGGACACCGGGCCGGTGCCGTCGGTGGTCTCATCGAGCGTGTCGTTGTGGATCACCACCGCCTGCCCGTCAGCGGAGAGTTGGATGTCCAGTTCGATCACATCGGCGCCGGCGCGCCAGGCCGACTCGAACGCCGCCATGGTGTTCTCCGGCGCTACCGAACTGTTGCCGCGGTGGGCGATCACCTGGGTGCTCACGCGGCCAATCTATCGGCTCGGGGCCGCGGGCGCAGAGGAGCCTGAATGCACGCAGACACGCCGGACCATCCCGGAAAAGCACCATGGATAGAACTACCCATACCCCTTTGCCCCGACCCGTCCTAGTGTCAACCGCAGGCTGATCCTGGGCAGGTCCCCCGCTGCCCAGGATCACCATTCAGCCCGCCGCCGGCCCAGGCACGACCTGGGCCGGCTTCTGGCTCTAGGAGGTCAGCAGTGACCGAGGTGCAGGTGGACGCCGCACAGGTCCACACCGCCGCCGGTAACGCAGACCAAGCAGCCCAGGAGGTGGCGGCCTGCCGCGTCGACGATGACGTGAAGGGTTTGTCATCCGCGCTCGCCGGCGGCCTCACGTCCGAGGCTGCCACCGACCTCGCGGACGCCTGGCACCAGGCGATGACCCGCTGGGAGCAGGCGGCCGGCAATTACTCCGAGGCGCTGACCGACAGCGGCCGCGACTACGACCTGGTCGACGATGCCAGCGCACACCTGCATCGCCGGCTCGGCCGAGACCTGGGCGGGCCGGTGCCCCGATGATGCCGCCGAAGAAGGAGGACATCCAGTACCGGACCCGCCCCGCGGGGTTCGGGCGATGACGCTCACCCTGGCGCAGGTGCGCACCTGGCAACCCGGTGCGGTCGCAAGCATTGCCGACGCGGTCACCACCCGCCGTCGGGACCTCCTGGCCGCACAGGACACGTTCGACGCCGCCGCACCGCCGTCGTCGTGGATCGGGCAGGCCGCCGCAGCCGCCGGTGCCGCCCACCGGCAGTTGGGTGCCGGGCTACAGGACCTGGCCGCGGAACTCACCGGCGTGATCGGCGCCCTGGACGCCGCCGCCGAGGACCTCACCACCATCCTGGCCGACCTGGAGGACGCTCTGGCCTACGCCCGCGGGCAGGGCTGCCGGGTGGACCTGGTCTCCGGCATGGTCCACCCGGACGACGACGACGCGCCGGTGGAGCAGGTAGCCGCCAGGCTCGGACAGGTGCTGCAGGCGGCCGCCCAAGCGGACTCCACCCTCGCCCGGGCACTGCGCGCCGCGGCCGCCACGCTCGGGCTCACCGGCCCGGACGCGCAGGAGCCCGCGGTGAGCCCGCCCCCGCCGCGCGGGACGGAGAAGGACGCGGCCCGGTGGTGGAACAGCCTGGACCCCGCCGCCCAGCAGTATGTCCTGGACCACCACCCGGACTGGATCGGCAATCTGGACGGTGTTCCCGGCTGGGCCCGCGATGAGGCCAACCGCATCCTGGTGCCCCAGTACCGCAAGGAACTGAGCGCCGAGTACGACCGGCTGCTCGACCTGGCACTGCGCACCCCGCAGAGCCCCTACTTCTTCACCCGGGCCGGCGCGGTGCAGAAGATGCTCGACGGCCTGGACCAGATCGATGCGGTACTGGACCGCGGCGGACGGCAACTGCTCACCCTGGACATCAGCGGCGACCACGAACTGCGGGCCGCGGTGGCGGTGGGCGACGTGGACACCGCGGACTCGGTCGGCGTATTCGTGCCCGGATTCACCGCCAACGTGCGCGACTCCCTGGCCGGCTACGACTCCTCGATGGCCGCCCTCGCGGACCTGGCAGCCACGGAGTCCCTGCGGCAGGGCAACGTGCAATCCATCGCCACGGTCACCTGGCTCGGCTACGAGGCGCCCCAGGCGGATATGGGGCTGTTGCTCCCGAGCCGCAGCGTGCTGTCGGCGAGTTCCGCCGAGGCCGGAGCGGCCGACCTCGCCTCGTTCCTGCGCGGGGTGGAGGCCTCCCGGGACACCCCTGCCCACACCGTGCCGATCGGCTACTCCTACGGCTCCACGGTCACCGGACACGCGCTGCAGGAGCACACCGGTGCCGATGCGGCGGTGGTGCTCGGCTCCCCGGGGATCGGCACCGACACGGTCGACGACCTGACCGTGCCCGAGGGGTCCACGTACATGATCGAAGCCCGAAGGGACGTCGTCGCCGACACCGGCTGGTTCGGCCGCGACCCCTCCCACATGGACGGGATGACCGGACTGTCCGCGCGGCAGGAGGACGTCGACGGCACCACCTACACCGAGTCGGTGGGCCACAGCGACTACCTGACCGAAGGATCCACCAGCCAGTACAACCTCGCCCAGATCCTCGCCGGGCAACCCGAGCAGGCCGTGCAGCACCACGGCCGGGGCATCGGCGACTGGTTCAGTAAACCGCTACCCACCCCATGGTCGAGGTGATCGGTGTGATGGAGCCGGAGGAGCAGTCGATGGAACAGGTGCTGGCCCACCTGGTGCGTCTGCGGGCCGCCATCCAACAGGACCTGGCCCACAGGTTCGGGCCACGGCCCTGGCAGCCGGCCCCGTCGGTGGCACCCTTCCAGCGGTCCGCGGCCGACGACGGCTCGAGCCCCGGGACGGAGACCGTGTCCCTCGGCACGGTGTACTTCCCGGGAACCTACCCGGCGGTACTGTGGCGCGCGGCCGCGGATACGGTCGCCGGTACCGGGAACCGGTTCGGGTTCACCAGCCTGGTGATCCACGAGGACTCCCCGGAGGGTCTGGCCTTCACCGGCCGGCACCCGGCGGGGCACACCTACCGGTTCGGGATCGGTGCCACCACGGTGCTGGCGGTGCGCAGCGGCCCGGCGGCATGGTCCGGCCCGCCCTACCGCAGCGCTGACGACCTGCCCGTGCCCGCGGCGTAGGCCATCAGGTCCCGGCGGTCCGGTAGGCGGGGGACGGAGCGGGCCGGCGCGATCGACGGCGGGACCGTCAGTAGCCGGCGGCGCGGAACTGTTCGACGATCTCCTGGGGAACGCGCGCCCGGGCGGGGATCTCGATCCCACGGGCACGGGCCCACTGGCGCACCGCGCGCGGGTCGACGTCGGTCTCCACACGCTTCAGGTCGGGTTCGGCCACACCGTCCCGCACCTTGCGGGCAGCATGGATGTAGGGCCGCAGGAAGTTCCGCAGCGCGGTCAGGTTCTTCTCCGACAGGTCGATCTCATAGACCTGTCCCTCCAGCCCGAACCGCACCGTGGCGTGTGCGTGGCTGCCATCCAGATCGTCGGTGAACTCAACGACGGTTTTACGACTCAACGTCCCTCGTCCCAGCATCGAATGTCTGCGCCCCTGCCCCCTGTTCTCATGATAGGCCCGCGGTGACTGCGGCGGCGATCATCGCGCTGCCTGGCGCGTCCCGATCGCGCGCCCCGGAAT